>DASVGP010000176.1:0-47960 GCA_036379475.1 Bryobacteraceae bacterium
TGGCCGCGATGGGCGGATTCGTTCTGGTGATCGTTCACGTGATCCCACTGTTCTTGGGCGCGATTATCGGGGCGGTGATTTAAGCCACGACATAAGATTCATTCCTCTCGCAGCGCGCGCACCGGATCGACGGTTGCGGCTCGATGCGCCGGCAAGCCGGCCGCGAGCAGGCCGGTGAGGAGGAACAGGGCGATTGCTGTTCCGATGACCCAGGGATCGCCGAATGGAATTCGGAACAGCAGAGAGCGGAAGACAGTGATAATGGCGAGCGCTCCGGCGAGACCGGCAATTAATCCGCCGCCCATGAGGCCGGTTACGTCTTTCAGCACCAGCGCGACGATTTCGCCGCGCTGTGCGCCTAAGGCGACGCGAATGCCCATCTCCTTCCTCCGCCGGCCAACGGAGTAACTCAAGAGGCCGAATAATCCGATTGCTGCCAGAAGAAGGCCGAAGAACGCGAATGCGCCTCCCACACCCGCGAGCAACTTTTCGCGCAGGAGCGTGTTTCCCACAATCGTTTCCAGAGTGGTCGCTTCGCGGATTTGCATCCCGGAGCCGACGGCATTTGCCGCGTGGCCGGCAATGCGGACAATCTGGCCTAAGTTGAGCGGAGAACGAACGTACAATGTAAAACTATCGGTCGCCTCTAGGGGAAGATAGACGATGGGATCAGCGGGTTGCCGTAAGTTGTAATAGCGAGCATCCGCGACAACACCCACGACCGCCACCCGTACTGGCGAGGGAGGAAAAGGATAGCTAAATTGGCGGCCTAAGACGTTCAAGCCGTGGAAGTACCTTCGTGCGAATGCCTCGTTTACAATTGCGGGGATGGGTTGCGGCGCGGTACTATCTCGTCTCCGGAAATCCCGGCCGGAGATTAGCGGCGTGTGCAACGCTGCGAAATACTTCGGGGACACGCGATAGAAGATCTCCTGCCGTTCCGAGGGTCCCTTACCCGGCATGATCACTCGTTCCGACCAGCCGCCTCCTTCGAAAATGGGCCACCAGGCAAGCGCCGCGCTTTGAATGCCGGGCTGGGTTGCTACTCGCTGTTGGATCTGAAACATTAAGTTACGCAACCGTGTTTGCTCGCCGGGATGGTTTGCGCTATAAGCGACGGGATCATCGGATTTCGCTGCTTTCATCGTGAGGTTCAGCACCGCCACATTGCGGGCGTCGAAGCCTGGATTGACTCGAAGCAAATTGCCCAGGCTGAATAGAAAGGCGGCGCCGACCATCACCATGCAGAACGCACATGCCACCTGAATGCTCACGAACCATTTTCCGAGCCGTAGCTTGCTCGCTTGTCCGGTAGAACTGCGCAACGCAAGCATCGGCTGCACACCCGAGGCTTGCCAAGCTGGCGCCAGTCCGAAGAGCACTGCTGCGAGCGTCGAGACCGCGATGCAGAACAACAGGACGCGGATGTCCGTTGCCAAGGCAAGCTGTACCGGGTTGCCTTGTGTAGAAATGGCACTTACAACCAGCGGCGCGATGATGCGGGCGAAGAGCCAGCCCAGAGCACCAGCCGCCAAAGAAAGCATGAGGCTTTCTGTAAGCATCTGACGGATGAGGCGTTTTCTTGCCGCGCCCAGCGATACGCGCATCGCCATTTCGGTTCGGCGGGCCGTAGCACGGGCGAGCAGCAGACTCGCGACATTGGCACAGGCGATCAATAGAATGCCCAAGGCTACACCGAAGACAATCCACAAGGGACGCGAAAAGGTTTGCCGAAAATCGGAGACTCCTGTGGCAGCAGGATGCACTCGAATCACGCTGCTCAAAAATTGCTTCCTGACCATTGCCGGCATCATGTGAGAGCTCTTGATAAGTTCCATCTGAAGCTGATGGAACGAAGGCTGCAAACGTGCCTGGAACTGGCGGCGAATTACGCCTGGTGCCAATCGGCCAATGATGCGGAGCCAGTGCCAGTCCAATCCCGCAAGAGCCTGCGAATTATATGTTGTTGCAGGCACCCAAATATCCACGAATCTGCCCGGCTCAACGCCCCAAAAGCCCTGACGAGCCACACCAACGATCTGATAAGGCTTGCCATCGATTTGAAGGAGTTGCCCCAGTGCCTTCGGATCTCGATCGAAGCGCCGGTTCCAGTAGTCGTAACTCAATACCGCTACCGCACGCCCACTGGGCATGCGGTTGTCGTCTGGAGAAAGCAAACGCCCTAGCGCTGGGGAGACACCCAGGAGATCGAAGGCATTGCCGGAAACGAATTGCCTAGTGACTTTCTGCGAGGTTGCACCGGAATTCGACCTCTGCACCTCCGCACTTTCGGGATTGCTGAATGCCGCCAAGCGCGCGGCAGGTCCCGATGCCGCAAGAAACCGTTGGTACATCGGATAGCTAAACGAATCCCATTCGTCTATAGCGGAACTCCCGATTCCCGAAATGGCCGGGTAGGCAAGCCGAAACAGTTGATCCGGTTTCGAAACGGGCAAGGGCATAAGAACGGCCGCATCCACGATGGAATAAATCGCCGTGATCGCCCCGATCGCAAGCCCCAGCGATAACACGGCCGTAACGGTGAACCCCGGGCTTCGGCGCATGCCGCGCCAGCCGTAGCGGATATCTTGCAGGGTTGTTTCGAGCCCGGTCCAGAGGCGAAAGCCGCGGCTTTCTTCGTGCAACCGGGTCGCGTTCCCGAAGCGTAGGCGCGCCTTACGATGCGCCTCTTCGGCCTTTTCGCCTTTCTGTTCGAGAGCGGCAGCGCGGCGCTCCAGATGATCGCGCATTTCTTCATCCAAATCTGCGTCCAACCGGCGCGGATTCCATGCGTTTCTCAACCGTGAAAACCAGGACATCGACAACTCCTATGCGTGACGCAGAACTCGCGAAACTCCGGCGGAAAAGCTAGCCCAGCGCTCCGATTCGGACGCCAACTGCTTCTTTCCCGCCTTGCTAATCCGGTAAAACCGAGCCCGCCGCTTGGTTTCGCTCATCTTCCATTCCGCCGAGATCCAGCCCAGTTCTTCCATCCGGTGCAGCGCCGGATAGAGCGAGCCTTCCTCGACGCGCAGCGTCTCCTCCGACAAATCCCCAATGGCGACCGCAATGCCGTAGCCGTGCAGCGGCCCGCGGCGGTCGAGAATCGTCAAAACCAGCAAGTCAAGCGCGGTCTGTGCGGAATTTACGTTGGGCATTTTTCGTATGCTACGTCCGCTAGGGGTAGCGCACTTATTATGTTATAACAGAGCCGCGGCAAAACGCCCGTTGACCACTCCGTAATTTTTCTTTTTTCTCTTTAGATCCAGCCCTTTACGCCCTCCTCACCCTCTCATCCCGCACACCCGCTCCGCACACTCGACACCGTAGAGCAGGCGTTTTCGCCTGCCACCGTACGCCCTCTGGACACAACATCATGGCAACTCTGAAACAAATCGCGGCCAATCGCCGCAACGCTCAAAAGTCAACTGGCCCCAAGTCCGTCGAGACCAAGGCCAAAGTCGCCCAGAACGGCGTCAAACATGGCCTCTGCGCCAAATTCCGCGTCCTCAAAGAAGTCGAAAAGCAGGAAAACTTCGACGCTTTTCTCAATAAGCTCATCGAAGACGAACAGCCTGTCGGCCAAGCCGAAATCGAGTTGGTCGTCAAAATGGCCGAACATACCTGGCTCGCCAAGCGCGCCCTGCGCATGCAGAACAGCTGTTTTGCGCCCGAGCCGAAAACCCCAGAGGAGGCCAAAATCGGCGCCATCCCCGTCAGTCTTGACCCTCGCGAGCTCGAATGTTACGTTCGCTACCACGCCGCCCAGGACCGCGCCTATCAACGCGCCTCGGCCGAGTTTCAGAAACGCAAGAAAGCAAGGCAGTTAGCCGAAATTGGCTTTGCTTCGCAAAAACGTGCTGAGGCCGAAGAGTCCCGCAAAGCCGAGAGACACGCCGTCCACATCGCCACCGCCAAAATGCGCAAACAACGCGAAGAAATGAAGCTTGGCGACGCCATCGCCAAAATGCTGCCTCCCGATTTCGACCTTTCTTCTCTCGACCAAGTCTTTTCCGCCAACGCGGCGCCCTCCGCCGTATCTTCCTAAGTCGTTGTTGCTGAAACGGAGCCAGAAGCGTAAGCGACCCATCTCTGTTTCAGCACCAACCGCTAGGAGATATGGCTGGCCCACGGCGCTGCTTGGGCACTATGATGGTTGCTTGACAAAAACCACACTTCGTACCAGTAGCTATCTTGCCTTCGCGTTCGCGCTTGCCGCCGGGACATCCATTGGCGCCGAAGGTCCGCCTACCTGGGCTTATGGAACCCAGCTCAGCCCGGCATCGGCTGCCGCCGCGGCACGTTATGCGCGGGAGCATCCTCACGTGCGCAGCGGCAAACTGCTGCAGGTTCCCGGAAGCAGCCTCCGTTTCACCGAACGGCAGATCAACGATCCCTACGGGCCGGCCGATTGGTTCCCGGGCGATCACCCGAAGATGCCGGAGATCGTGGCGCATGGGCGCAAACCGCAAATCATGGCCTGCGCGCTCTGCCATTATCCAAACGGCAAAGGACGCTCGGAAAACGCGGGCGTTGCCGGTCTTCCTGTTTCCTACTTTATTCACCAGATTCATGATTTCCGCAATGGTCTGCGGCACAGCGCCGATCCGCGCAAGAAGAATACAAATGCGATGATTCGGTTCGCCAAAGCGATGACCGATGCGGAAGTCCAAGAAGCAGCGGAATACTTCGGTTCGATGAAGTGGACGCCCTGGATCAAAGTGGTCGAGACGCGCAGCGTTCCGAAAACGCGCTCTTCGTATGGCATGTTTCTCCCGATCGAAGGCGCCGGTAAAGAGCCACTCGGCGAGCGCATCGTCGAAGTTCCGGTAAGCGTAAAGGCTACGGAAACGCTGCGCAATCCGCGCTCTGGCTTCATCGCCTATGTCCCGGTCGGGAGCATCGAAAAGGGCAGGGCCCTGGTGACCACTGGAGGTGGAAAAACCGTGCGCTGCGCCATCTGCCACGGAAAGAACTTGATGGGTATGGGGCCCGTTCCCGAGATCGCGGGCCGTTCGCCGAGTTATCTCGTCCGGCAGATGTACGACATCCAGCAAGGCACCCGCAGAGGCGAATGGGCGGCCTTAATGAAACCCGTGGTCAGCGGCTTGAGCGAAGAAGACATGCTGGACATCGCGGCGTATGTTTCTTCCCGCAAACCTTGACGCGTTGGAAAAGGTCTACCAGCGCTGGTGAACCAGGGGCGCGATGCGATTGCGGTAAATCGTCTCGACGGCGTGCATGGCACCGCCATCGAGGGGTGGCAATTCCGATGCGCGGCAGTTATCGGCGGCTTGCTCAGGGCGCTTGCCGCCGGGGATGGCGCAGGAGACCGCATCGAACATCAGAATCCAGCGGAGCGCGAATTGCGCCATGGTCCAGCCGGAAGGCACAAGCGGCCGGATCTGCTCGACGGCATCCAAAGCCGCGTTAAAATCCACGCCCGAGAAGGTCTCCCCAACGTCGAAAGCTTCGCCGCGGCGATTGAAATTGCGGTGGTCTTCGGGAGCGAATTGCGAATTGCGATTGAGCTTGCCGGTCAGGAGGCCGCTCGCGAGCGGCACGCGCGCCAGAATGCCGGTTTGCCGCTTCTTGGCTTGTTCGAAGAACAGTTCGGAAGGACGTAGGCGAAAGCAGTTGAAGATGATTTGAACCGACTGGACGTTCGGGTACTCGATTGCTTTCAATGCTTCTTCGACGCGTTCGACACTCACGCCGTAAAAGCGAATTTTCCCGGCTTGGACCAGATCGTCAAGAATTCCGAATGCTTCCGGGACGTAATAGAGCCCGGTGGGCGGGCAATGAAGCTGCAACAGGTCCAAGATATCGGTTTGGAGATTGCGCAGGCTGTCTTCCACCCAGGCGGTGAGGTTTGCGCGGCTGTAGCCTTCGACGGTCTGCGCCGATAGGCGGCGGCCCGCTTTGGTGGCGATGACGATTTCTTCTTTCCGTTCGCGCTTAAGTTGAGCGAGCAGCTTTTCGCTGCGGCCCATACCATAAACGTCGGCGGTATCGATGAAGTTGACGCCGCAATCGATGGCGCGGTTCAGAGCGGCGAGCGATTCGCGGTCGTCTACTTTACCCCAGCCGCCGCCAATGGCCCAAGCGCCGAAGCTAATTTCCGATACGTTCCAGCCGGTACGGCCGAGCTTGCGGTAGTTCACGATTTATTCTACTTTTGCCTAGGTCTTTGGAACAATTTTTTAAAACGGACGCGCGGCATCGTTGTGGGCTTTTGGGTCAAACCGGCACGGCAATAATCTGGCCAGAACGGATAACCGCGCTCGCTATCATAGGGACGATGGCAACTACGACCCTGAATGGGACCGCAACGGAATACAAAGTAGCCGATCTGAACCTGGCCGACTGGGGGCGCAAGGAGATCTCGATCGCCGAGTACGAGATGCCGGGGCTGATGGCGATCCGGCGCAAATATGCCGCCGAGAAGCCGCTCGCAGGCGTGCGCGTCACCGGCTCGCTGCACATGACGATTCAGACGGCGGTGCTGATCGAGACCCTGGCCGATCTCGGCGCTTCCGTCCGCTGGGCCAGTTGTAACATCTTTTCGACGCAGGACCATGCCGCGGCCGCGATCGCCGCTACCGGCGTTTCCGTATTTGCCTGGAAGGGCGAATCGCTGGAGGATTACTGGTGGTGTACCTACCAGGCGATCAGCCATCCCGGCGGCAAAGGGCCGCAGTTGATCGTGGACGACGGCGGCGACGCCACGCTTCTGATTCACAAGGGCTACGAGCTCGAAGAAGGCAGCGGATGGGTCAACAGCCGGTCCGAGAGCGAAGAAGAAGACGTGATCAAGAACCTGCTGAAGAAAATACACCGGGAGGATTCGCAGCGCTGGCATAAGATCGCGCGCGAGTGGCGCGGCGTATCGGAAGAGACCACCACTGGCGTGCATCGGCTTTACAAAATGCAGGAAGCGGGCAAATTGCTGGTGCCTGCCATTAATGTCAACGATTCGGTGACCAAATCGAAATTCGACAATCTCTACGGCTGCCGCGAGTCGCTCGCCGACGGGATTAAACGCGCGACCGACGTGATGGTCGCGGGGAAAGTGGCGGTTATTTGCGGCTATGGCGATGTCGGCAAGGGATCGGCGCAATCGCTGCGCGGCATGGGCGCGCGTGTGCTGGTGACCGAAATCGATCCTATAAATGCACTGCAGGCGGCCATGCACGGCTACGAAGTGACGACCATCGAAGACACGCTCGGACGCGGTGATATTTATGTCACCTGCACCGGCAATCTCGACGTGATCACGCTGCGGCACATGCAGCAGATGAAAGACCAGGCGATCGTTTGCAACATCGGCCACTTCGACAACGAAATTCAAGTCGCGCGACTGAATGCGGCGCCCGGCGTGCAGCGCACCAATATTAAGCCGCAAGTGGATATGTACACCTTCCCAGATGGCCATAGCATCTTTCTGCTTGCCGAAGGGCGGCTGGTCAATCTCGGCTGCGCCACCGGCCACCCGAGTTTTGTCATGAGTAACAGCTTCGCGAACCAGACGCTGGCGCAGATTGATCTCTGGAAGAACCGCGACAGCTATAAAGCCGGGGTTTATACGCTGCCGAAGAAGCTCGATGAAGAGGTGGCGCGGCTGCACCTGGAAAAAATCGGCGTGAAGTTGACGACGCTGAGCCCGGCGCAGGCTGAGTATCTCGGCGTGCCGGTAGAGGGACCGTACAAGGCGGAGCATTACCGGTATTAGCTAACGCCGATTAGCGATTAGCTGTGGCTATTTCGCGGTCAGGCCGTTGAAGAGGATTTCCGAGAGCGACGAGATCATCAGATCGCCCGGGTTATCCGGCGACCAGTCGATTTTCGGAATATGGGCGACGGTAATGGCCATAGCGACGTTGCCGCGCTTGGAATAGATAATCCCGACACCGCTGCGGAGATGGTCGAGGGCGCCCGTCTTGTCGGCAATTGTCACGTCTTGCATGTCGCGGCCGATGCCGGTGATGTCGCGCTGGCGTTTTAGAGTGGCGATCATGGCTTCGGAGGCGTCGCTGTTCACTAGTTGTCCGCGGTAAAGCTTTTCCAGAATCGTCACCATCTCGCGCGGCGTAGTGCGGCCCAGGCCCCATTTCCGGTTCTTCGGCTTGGCGCCGGTCTTGGTAATTCCCTGCGGCTTGGCCCCCATAACTTTTCGCATGACACGCGTTTGGTGCAGACCCAGCTCGGCCATGCGCGCATTTACCGCGTCGCCTCCAATTCGATCCAGCACGAGATTGGTCGCCGTGTTGTCGCTCATGACGATCATCAGATCCACCACGTCGCGCATCGGAAGGACGTCGCCGGGAGTCAAGTCCTGAAGGATGCCGCTGCCGCCGACGATGTCGTTGTTCACGAGCTTAATCGGCTCACTCCATTTCAGCTTGCCCTCGGCGACTAAGAAATAGCATTCGACCATAATCGGCAGCTTGATGGTGCTGGCTGTTTTCACGGGCCGGTTCGCGTGCAAGCCGTAGCTCGCGCCGGTATCGAGGTTAACGGCGTATAAGCTCACCTGGCCCGAAAAGCCTTGGAGCTTGTTCTTGATCTGGCGGTCGAGCTGGCCATTCGTGCGTGGCTGCGCGACGGTAACGGCGCAGAAGAATGCAAGTAAACAGATGGATAGTTTTCTCATGGAGTGTTATTTTCGGCTGAGGCAGGGGTGGCCGCCCCAGACGAAGCGCAACGGCCAATCGGCGCAGCGCGCGATGCCGATGCGCGGGGTGACCGCCAATTCAAACTCCGGTTTTTTTTGCCACAAGCGGATAGTCAACTCGCCGCGGTCCAGGCGCTGGCCGTAGTGCGCGCGCGTGACGCCGAGCGCTTGCGTGAGCTTGCCGGGACCGTTGGCAAGCCCTTTGGGCGGACCATGCCACTGGCGCCGTTTGTACATCTCGGCCACGCCACACAACGGCTCCAACGCGCGGAGCAGAACACATCCCGCCGTGCCCTCGCGATCGGCCACCACATTCAGGCATTCGTGCATGCCATAGCTGAAATAGACATAAGCGCGGCCTGGGGGGCCGAAGAGGACTTTAGTACGCTCAGTCCTCCCGCGCGATGCATGCGCGGCGAGATCGCCTTCGCCCAGGTACGCTTCAGTCTCCACAATCATCCCCGCGGTCTCTCCATGCAGCAAGACACAACCGACAAGGCTGGGCGCAACCTCAATTGTGGGCCGCTCAAAGAATTGTATTGCAACCGGCCGGGTTTCGCGTAAAAGCTGCCGGATTGCGATTTTATCCGCTGCACATTCGTTGCCGGTTCTCAAGTACCCTAAAACGTAGCACGGATATTTTCTCATGCGACTGTTTACGGCGCTTGATTTATCGCCTGACGTCCTGCTACGGATGGAAAGGCTGATCAGCAGATTACGCCCCGAGGCGCTGATTAAGTGGAGCCCGCTCGATAATTTGCACGTGACGGTGAAATTCATCGGCGAGTGGCCGGAAGCGCGTTTGGACGAACTCGACAGGCGGCTCCGAACGCTGCCGCCGCGCGGGCCTTTCGAGATGGAGATTCGCGATCTCGGCTGGTTCCCTGGGAAGGGCATGCCGCGTTTTCTTTGGGCCGGAGTACACGCCTGCAGCGCGTTAATGCAACTTGCACGCGACACCGAAGAATGCCTGGAACCGCTCGGCATCGCCAAAGAGCAGCGGCCTTTCTCGCCGCACCTGACGCTGGCACGCATCAAGCATCCGGCGCCGCTGGGCCGGTTGCGGAGAGAAGTTCAGGAGCAGCAGACCGCGGTCTTTGGTGCTTTTCCGGTCTCGCAGTTCACTCTGTTTCGGAGCGAACCCGGCTCAAACGCAAGCATTTACCATCGTCTGCGGGAGTATCGATTCCAATCCGCGGCGGCCGCCTCGTAACATCGTAGGGAGTGACCTCGACACCTCCGTTCCTCGCGCTGGCGGTTGCGACCATCGTCGCTTATCTGATTGGCGGTCTTCCCTTCGGCTATTGGTTCGTGCGCCTCGCCTATGGCAAAGACATCCGCAGGATGGGCAGCGGCAATATCGGGGCGACCAACGTGCACCGCAGCGCAGGCGGCAAAGCGGGATTGATCGTGCTTCTACTCGACATTTGCAAAGGGCTGCTGGCGGTATGGCTGGCGGATTTGACCACGCATGGCGATCCGCTGGGGCTGGCGCTGGCGGCGGCGGCGGTCATGCTGGGCCATTGCTATCCGATTTTCCTGAATTTCCGCGGCGGCAAAGCGGTCGCGTGCTTCATAGGCGCATTCGTTTACATCGCGCCGCTCGCCTTACTGGCTTCGATCGTGGTGTTCATCCTGGTGCTGGCCGTGAGAAGGTATGTTTCGCTCGCTTCGATCGTCGCGGTGCTGGTATTTCCGATCGCAGTATGGTTCCTGGAGCAGCCGGCGGCTTCGATCTTCGCCGCTTCGATTTTCGCCGCGCTGCTGGTCGTGTACCGGCACCGTGCGAATATCGCCCGCTTGCGCAGCGGCGCCGAGCACGTGTTTTCGCTCAAGGGCGGAAAGGCTGCATGAAGGCGGAGCGCCTCGCGGACACGTTGGCGGTTATGGGCGCCGGCAGTTGGGGAACGGCGCTGGCGGTTGCGCTCTCGCCCCGGTTCGGCGCGATTCATTTGTGGGCTCGCGATCCGGGGCGCGCTGCGGCGATCAGTCGTCTGCGCGAGAACCGCCGCTACCTTCCGGGTTTTCTGTTGCCAGCCTTGATACGCGTCTCCTCCGATCTGAAGATCGCGCTGGAGGGCGCATCTATTGTTGTCGTCGCGGTGCCTTCGCACACACTACGCAGTGTGGTCAAAACCATGCGCCCGCACCTGGCGCCAGGAGTGACTCTGGTGAGCGCCACGAAAGGGATTGAAGAAGGGACCTTGCTGCGCATGTCAGAAGTGCTTGCCGAGACGGTGCCCTCAGCTCGCATCGCCGCACTCTCGGGCCCGACGTTCGCGAAAGAGATCGCGGCGGGCGAACCGGCCGCGGTCGTGATTGCTTCGGACAACCCGGCTGTGAGCGCACACATCCAGCATGCTTTCTGCACGCCCTCGCTGCGGCTGTATGCCAGCCAGGATGTGATTGGAGTGGAAATTGGCGCGGCGCTGAAGAACGTGATCGCGATCGCAGCAGGGATCTGCCGCGGGCTAGGGCTCGGCAGCAACAGCGCTGCGGCATTGATCACGCGCGGTCTGGCCGAAATCACGCGGCTCGCTCTGATGATGGACGCAAGTCCGCGCACGCTTAGCGGCTTGGCGGGTCTCGGCGATCTGGTCCTGACCACCACGGGAGAGCTTTCGCGGAACCGTTATGTCGGCATTCAATTGGGGCAGGGGCACACACTAAAAGACGTGCTTGCGAGCATGACCATGGTTGCCGAAGGAGTCGCCACCTGCCGCGCCGCGCGCGAACTCGGCCTACGGCACGGAGTGGATCTGCCGATTACGAACAAGATGTACGAGGTGCTGTACGAAGGGAAAGACCCAAGACGGGCACTGGCGGAATTGATGAACCGGCCGCTTACGTGGGAGTAGGTGGATAGCGAATAGCGGCGGTTGCGCCAAATCCACCACAGCGGTGGCCACGGACCACTCAACTGCGGCTTCTCCTCTTGATTTTCAACCGTTTAGCTTTGGCAAGCGGCTTGCCTTCGTAGCAGACGGCAAGGAGGAGACAAGAAATGAAAACCAAGTTACTTGCACTGTTCTTACTGGCGGGCAGTTCGATGTTCGCGGGAGTGTTTGTCGGAGTCCGAGTGGGTCCGCCCGCGCGCGGATACTATGTTGCAGCGCCCCCGCCGCCACCGCTCGTTAGCTATGTGCCTCGTCGGCCGGCCCCTGGGTATGTTTGGGTCGGCGGCTATTGGCTTCCAGCCGGGCATCACTGGCGCTGGCATCGTGGCTATTGGGCACGGCGGCCATTCGCGCGCGCCTACTGGGTGGCGCCGCGATACTACGAGCATCATTATTATGCGGGCCACTGGCGGCATGACCGCGGGCACCGTGATCATCACAGGCGCTGACGTCTAGACGGGCGAACAGAACTTCAAGTGTAAAGGGGGGCCGGGCGGGCGCCAATGCGTCCTACCGACCCCTCCTTGACAATCGGGGTTCTGTTTCAAGCGCCACATAGATATCGAGCATCCCGGCAGATTATGCTTGGTGCGGATGGGGAGAGTTGCCCAGCAGTTTCGAACGCAACATGAGAGCAGCCGCTGGGTGCTGCTTGCGCTCATCTTCGCGGGCATCCTGATCAGCTATGTCGATCGCGGCAACCTGAGCATCGCCGCCGCGACGATCATGCGGGATTTTAGGCTCCCGCCGGCATCGATGGGAGTGCTGCTCTCCGCGTTCTTTTGGACGTACGGCGCGTTTCAGATACCGGCCGGTTTTCTGGTGGACCGCCTTGGGATTCGCCGGACTTATGCGGCGGCCTTTTTGATCTGGTCGCTGGCTTCGGCCGGAATGGCGCTGAGCCGCGGTGCCGGCGATCTTTTGTCGGCGCGGCTGGTGCTGGGACTCGCGGAGACCGTGGGCCCGGTGGCAAGCCTTGCCTTCATCCGCCAGCACTTCGCAGGCCGCGAGCAGGGGCTGCCGCTTTCGATCTATGTGGCGGGGCAGACGTTCGGGCCAGCCTGCGGCGCATTATTAGGCAGCGTGCTGCTGGTAAGCTTCGGCTGGCGCTCGATGTTCGCAGCCATCGGTCTCGTAGCGCTGCTGTGGGTGCCAGCTTGGCTGTTCTTTACTCCCCGTAAGCCGAACGTCCCCGCACGACCTCTCAAAGCCGCTCCAACGGTCTGGCCCTGGCGTACGATCCTAGCGAGTCCGGCTGTCTGGGCGATGTCCGGCTGCGTTTTCTTCTTCTCTTATTATTGGTATTTCGTTCTGACCTGGATGCCTACCTACTTGACCAGCGCGCGCGGATTCTCCACCCTTGACATGGGAGAGATTCTGTCGATACCGCTGTTCTCCATGGCCGGCGTGAACATCGCCGCCGGGTGGCTGGCCGACAAGCTTGCCGCGCGAACAGGAAATGTATTTGGCGTTCGCCTCTGGTTCGCGGCCGCGGGCCTTGCAGGTGCGGCGCTGATTCTCGTCCTGAACGTGATGCCGGGCCGTGCTCCCGTGCTTCCGATTCTCGTCGTCTCGATCTGCTCGTTCGGGGTCGCAAGTTCCAATTACTGGGCAATTGCGCAATTTGTCCCTCCGATCCCGGTCGTGGGGCGTACAGTCGGATATCTGAACACCCTGTCGCAGATTGGGGGCATCGCGGCGCCACTCATTACCGGATGGAGCCTGGGACCACAGAAAAATTTTGAACTGGCTATTTTGCTCGCCGGCGTGAGCCCGCTGGTCTCTTGTGTACTCTTATTCATTACCGGCCCGCGCGGCCTGGCAAAGTTGAAAGAGCGCTTAAGCGATACATACGTACGATCAGATTCGATGAGGGAATCGATCCAGCCTGAGCCTAACCTATGATTGAAGATTACTACGCAAAACTTGGCGTCACGAAGATCATCAACGCTGCCGGGACCTTTACCGCACTTACTGCCTCCATCATGCCGCCTTCGGTGCAAGCGGCCGTTGCGGAGGCGGCGAAATATCCGGTGCGCTTAACGGAGTTACAGAGAGCCGCGGGCGAGTATCTTGCCAAGCGGCTCAAATGCGAGGCCGCCTATGTTACTTCGGGAGCGGCTTCGGCGCTGACGCTCGGCACCGCGGCTTGCATGACTCTGTCCAATCCAACGGCGGCAAGCCGCATTCCTTTCGATATGAGCGGCATCAGGAACGAAGTCATTGTTCAGCGAGCGCATAGGTACGAATACGACCGGGCACTAACGAACGCCGGCATTCGTTTCGTGGAAGTCGAAACGATGCAGGAATACGAGCATGCGTTTGGCGAGAAAACGGTCATGACGCATTTCTTCAACGGCGCCGAAGGCGGAGATATCGGCCATAAAGAATGGGTGCGCGTGGCGCACAAACATGGCGTGCCGTGCTTTAACGACGCAGCGGCGGATGTGCCGCCGATCTCGAATTTGTGGAACTACACGGCGATGGGGTTCGATCTGGTCACGTTTTCCGGCGGAAAAGGCATCCGCGGGCCGCAGAATGCAGGCCTCCTGCTTGGCCGGAAGGACCTGATCGACGCGGTAGCCGGGATGAGCGCTCCGATTTCCGCCGCATTTGGACGTCCCATGAAAGTTGCCAAGGAACAGATCGCCGGTATGGTCGCGGCGGTTGATTGGTTTCTCATGCAGTCCGACGAGGAAATGGAAACCGAGTTTCGCAAGCGCGCCGAGACCATTGCCGAACATCTCAAGGACGTTCCGACGCTCCGAAGCAGAATCGTCGTGCCCAATGTAGCGGCGAATCACGTGCCGCATTTAATGCTGAATTACGAGCGCGACCGGGTGAAGATTGCCGCCGCCGAGGTTATGAAGCAGCTACGGGACGGAAACCCAAGCATTGAATTGCATCCGGCTACGGGCACAACGGATTATCCGGGTTTACGCACCGAACCCGATACAATCGTGGTCGGCGTCTGGATGCTGCAACCGGACGAAGAGCTGGTCGTTGCCAAGCGGCTGCGGCAAACCCTGATGCAATATGTCTAGTCTTCAATGCGATCTACTCCTCCAGGGCGGGCACCTGATCGATCCGAAAAACCGCATCGACGCTGTTCGCGATATCGCCATTCAAAACGGTAAGATCGCGGCGGTCGCGGAGCGTATCGGCCCATCGCTGGCGCTCAAGACCATCGACGCAACAGGACTATTGATCACGCCCGGGCTGGTCGATATTCATGTCCATGCTTACGCGAGCACCGGAGAGCGCAATTCCTATGCCGGAGACAATAGCGTCTTTCCGGATGGATTTACGCTGCGATCCGGAGTTACGACCGTTGCCGATACCGGCAGCGCCGGTTGCCGCAATTTTGAAGACTTCAAAGAACACATTATCGACCGTTCGATCACTCGTGTGCTCGCATTTCTGAACATCGTCGGTGCGGGCATGCGCGGCCCTCATTACGAGGACAACTTAGCTGACATGGACCCGAAGCCGGCAGCCGAGATGGCGCAGCGCTATCCGGAGACAATTATCGGCATCAAGACTGCCCACTATAGCGGCCCCGAATGGACCGCGGTTGAGCGCGCGGTAGAAGCCGGAGCGGCAATCAACAAACCGGTCATGGTGGATTTCGGCGCGAACCATCCGGAACGGCCAATCCATGTTCTCTTGGGCGAGAAGCTTCGCTCCGGCGACATTTACACGCACTGTTACTCGGGGCGGAGAGACGAACTGCTGCCGGACGGTAAAGTGAATCCAGGCATGTGGGAAGGCAGAAAGCGCGGCGTCATCTTCGACGTGGGACACGGAGCCGGCAGCTTTACGTGGCGTGTGGCTGTACCGGCGATCGAGCAGGGGTTTCTTCCCGATTCGATTTCGAGCGATTTGCATATCGCCAGTATGAACGCCGGAATGAAGGATATGGCGAATGTCATGAGCAAATTCCTGGCACTCGGCCTTACGGTCGATCAGGTGGTGGAACGATCCGCCTGGAACCCGGCCCGCGAGCTTCGCCGTGAAGAGTTAGGGAACCTTTCGATAGGGTCGGTCGCGGACGTGGCGGTGTTCCGTGTCGAGCACGGGAAATTCGGGTTTACCGATGTCTACGGCGCGCGCCTCGACGGGGACCGAAAATTCGTTTGCGAGATGACGATCAAAGGCGGCAAGATCGTCTATGACCTGAACGGAATCAGCCGGCCGGATTGGCGCAGGCTGCCGCCACAGTATACACAGATCGGCGATTCGCGATGGGACGGGCTGAACCCGGGGCAGGCCAGCTAATCGAGCAACTTAGCGGCGCTCGGCTGCATCCAACAGACGGAGCTTCCTCCAGGGCCTGAGAAAAGGCATTCCCCGTAAATGGTTGAAAACAGTGGGCTCGCAATGCGGGCCGGCTGACTTGTGCTTGAGACGGACCCCACTACATGGAACGAATGGAACAATTGGAAGAGCAGTATACACGGCCTGGCAAGTCGCCGGAGTTTCTCGATGCCGAGTTCGAGGAGGAATTTGGCTCGGCTCACGAGGAGCACCATGCGGAGCCGGCTTCGATAGACGATCCGGTACGCGTGTACCTCAGAGAGATGGGATCGGTGCGCCTGCTCAATCGCGAAGGCGAGATCGAGCTGGCGCGACGCATGGAGCGTGGAGACAAGCGGGCGCGGAAAGCGCTGTCGCGATCGCCGCTCGTCTGGCAAAAACTGCTGGGCATCTACGAAGACACGCGCCAGGACAGGGTCCCTGTGGAGGAGTTTGCCGAAATCCGCGGTGGAGATGGGGCCTCGCGGGAGAGCGCCCGCGAGGAGATTCGCGCCCGGCTCAGCAGCTTCGCCTGGCTGAACAGCGAGATCGCGAAGTTAAAAGACGAACTCGCCGCGAAACCAAACCGGTATGTAAATGTGCGGTCGAAGCTCAGGCATCGGATCGCGAGGTTGAAAGTCAAGTGTTCCCAGGAGATGAGAAGTATTCCGTTTCGTCCGGCTCAATGGAAGCAGTTTCGATTGATTGTGGAAGAGGCGGTTCAGGAAATGGCGCGGCTCGAACAAGGCCTGAGCCATGCGGGGGGAAACAGCGCTTTGACACGGGAACTCAGGCGAAGGAATCGCGAGTGCGAGGCGGCCGCCGGCGCAAGTGCTGCACAAATGCGCCACTGGCTGAAAATGGTGCGGCAGGGAGAGGCGGAAACCGAGGCGGCCCGATCCGCGCTTATTGAGGCTAACCTGCGCCTGGTGGTTTCGGTGGCCAAGAAATATGTCAACCGCGGCCTCCACCTGCTCGATTTGATCCAGGAGGGCAACATCGGCTTGATCCGTGCAACCGAGAAGTTCGATTACCATCTTGGTTACAAGTTTTCAACCTACGCCACGTGGTGGATCCGGCAAGGGATTACCCGCGCCATCGCAGATCAGTCGCGGACCATACGCGTTCCGGTCCACATGAACGAGACCTTGACCAAGTATGTACGGACTGCGCGCGAATTGGAAAAAGAATTGGGGCGCGCTCCGAAAAACGAAGAGATCGCCGGCCGTATGGGGATTACGCCGGACAGGATCCTGGAGTTGAAGACCATCTCCAGAGATCCGGTATCGCTCGACCTTCCTGTCGGCAACGACGGCGAATCGGTTTTGGGAGACTTACTGGAAGATCATTCCAGCGGTTCGCTGATGACCACGGTGATCGACCACGACGTGCGCGAACAAACCACAGACGCGCTAAAGACCCTCTCTCCGGTTGAGGAAAAAGCCATCCGCATGCGCTTTGGGATCGGCTGCGATCGCGAGTATACATTGGAGCAAATCGCCCGTGAGTTTGGTGTGACCCGCGAGCGCGTTCGTCAAATCGAATCGAACGGCATGCGGAAATTGCGCAAGTCGGAGGAGACTCGGCGGCTGCGGCCAGCCATGATACAGTAGCGGCGCTGCTAAACGGTTCGACCTGCTTTCCATGAGGCGACGAAGGGTTTTCAAGTAAATCGCCGAAACATCAAATCAAATGAGCGGATTGCCGCATCTAATAAGTCGCTCGCCCTCCGCTTGCGTCGTAGCACTGACCGGTTACGAACGAGCAGTCTTTGCTTGCAAGGAAGTGGACGACTGCCGCAATCTCTTCAGGTGAGCCGGTGCGGCGCATGGGGATTTTCTCGGTCATGTAGTCAATTTGGGCGGGCGTTAGCTGCTCCAGAATCCGCGTGCGGACCACGGCGGGTGAAACCGCGTTGACGCAGATACCTTCGGTTGCCACTTCTTTTGCCAGCGATTTGGTGAACCCGATTACTGCCGCTTTACTCGCTGAGTATGCGGTCATGTTCGGATTACCTTCTTTCCCGGCGATGGAAGCAATGTTCACGATCCGGCCGTAACGCGCGCGGCGCATGGCCTCGATCACCGCCCGGCAGCAATGAACGATGCCGAACAAGTTGACCTCAATCACCTGCCGCCATTCGTCCAAATTTTGCTCCCACAGCGGAGCGGCTCGGCCTGCAATGCCCGCATTGTTGATCAGGATGTCGATGCGGCCGAAGCGCTTCAGGAGATCTTGAATGGCCTGCTCGATCGATAACGGATTGGTCACGTCAACGCCGAACGGAAATGCCGCGCCATTGGTTCGGGTCCGGATCAAATTAGCGGCCTGTGCCGCTGCCTCCGCATTTAGATCCGCAACGGCGACGGTCGCCTGCGCGCTGGCGAGCCGCTGGGCAATTGCCGCGCCAATGCCCGTCGCCGCACCCGTAACCACAGCAACTTGATCTCTCAACAGCAGGAAGGAATCTGTGTTCATAACGGCTCGCCTCTCTTTCTTAATACCTTGATTTACCGATTTTCCTGGTCTAGCAGTACGCGCACGGATAGCGGCGGCAACACAAGGCTACTGGGGACAGCTTCTCCCGTCAGAAGATCGTGCCATTCACCGATCTGCCGCACCCGACGAGGCTCGGAAGTGAAGTTAATAAAGAATCGAAACTCCCTATCTCCTCGCCGTCGAACGGCGTAGTCAACGCCTTCGGGGATTTCCGGCCCAGTTCGAACGTCGGCCCATCGGCATACTCGGGCGGCGAGGTCCAAGTAGAATCGCGGTTCCAGGAGTGCACCGACGTAAACGACCTTACCGCGGCCGAATTTCGACAGCGTTACTGCGGGCCGACCCGCGTAGAAGTCTTTGGCATAGCGGAATAGCACGCTGGCGTTCTCTGGCTGCAGAAGGTCCGCCCATATATGTGCAACGTATTGGCCTGGCCACTCCGCTCGCTCGCTCGAGATCACGTTTCCGGAAGAGTTTAGGACTGTACCGGCCTCGGGTGGGAATCCGAGAAGGCTGTGTGAATGGAGCTGCTGCAAAATAGTGAATGCGGATACACGGATTCCCGCAAGCTTGCCTAGCAGGCCCGGCAAAGGCTGCTGGACGCCGAGATTGTCCATAGTTTTATATCCTGATCTCGCCGTGAGCACAAGCACTCCTCCGGATGCGACGAAATGCCCGAGTCTGGCAGCTAAATTTCGCGATACAACATGTAGGGTTGGCGCAACCACGACGCGATACTTGCCGAGATCACTCCCCGGGTCGATTACATCGACGTTCAGACCGTGCCGACGAAAAGCGCGATCGAACACCTCCATTTGACCGATATAGGGGAACTTCGCGCCGCCGACGTGCAGGGCCCACAGGCTGTCGTAGGAGAACAACAGGGCAATGTGGGCCGGAGACCGAGCACCCGCGAAGCGTTCACCCACCCGTCCCAACTGCTTCCCCATTTTTGCTATTTCGTAGTAGATACGATTCGGATTGCCGTCGTAGTCAATGAGGCCCTGCCAGTACTGCTCGCTTCCGGCCGCGCTCATTCGCCAGCGAAAGAAGAGGATGCCGTCCGCCCCGTGCGCAAGCTGCTGCCATCCCCAAAGAGGAACAAGGCCTGGTGGAGTCAATGTATCTGTGAGCGTGTATGGGCCCATATACCCGCTACGCTCCTCCATTACGAGGAACGAGCCCCCATGATTCGCACCGCGCATCAGGTCTGCACCAAAGCCAGGTGGAATAAATGTGCCTACAGTCGGGTAATTGTCGTAGCTCAGAAAATCCAGCGGTTTCGCGACTTGGAACCAGTTGCCATCGCGCGATGGCCCGCTCATGTTATGCGTAATGAACTGGTCTTTTGTGTGCTGGTGCAGAATACGCGCCTGAAACATCAGGAAATCCGTGATGTTGCTGGAGAAGAAGCGCTGTGCTTCGAGTTCGAGCGGCGCCTGATGTGCTTCAGAGCCTAATTTCCAATTGAGCGGTATCTGAGACCAGGCACTGTAGCGATGCCCGTAAGATGCGGTTACCCATCGCCGGTTCAGCTCGTTGAGCGCCCCAAACTTCGCCTTGAGTCTTTCACGGAATTTCGGAACGCAGTATTTCATGTCATAGCAGCGGTATCCCCATGTTCCTAATTCGTTGTCTATTTGCCAGCCAATTACGCCCGAGTTATGACCGTAGTGAGTAGCCAGCGCGGCGACATGCCTCGCGACGTACTTTCTATAAATTGGGTTATTCAGGCAGACCCAGCCCATCCCTCCCCAGCGATATCGCACGCCCTCTGCGTTGACAGCGTAGATTTCAGGATGCTTTTGAGCGAGCCAGGCGGGCGGGACGTAGGAAGACGTTCCCAGGATCACGCGGATACCGTGGTAGTTGAGAGTTGCGATGACGCGGTCGAGCCAAGAGAAATCGAAGTGGCCGTCTTCAGGTTCAGTCCGCTCCCAATTCGTATCCAACAACCGTACTATCCGGATTCCGGCTTGCTGCATGAGCCTGGCATCCACTGAAACGCGCTCAGCGGGCCAGTCTTCCGGGTAATAATCGACGCCGAACTCGATCGCTGCAGAGTGAGGCCGGGGCGCCGCTGTCGTCGCATTACAAAGGGTTATTAGCAACGTGCAGATACACAATCCGGCGCGAAGTGCCGCACTCATAACCGGACCGCGTACTTTTCCAGCGCTTCTTCGTTCAACTCGATTCCCAAGCCAGGCTGCATCGGCACGGGAACGAGCCCGTCAGACGCGGTAATCTTTTGGCGCGTAATCGCGTCGCGCAGCGTTGTGCCCTCTTCCGATACAAATTCGGTAATGAACGAGTTCGGGATTGCGTTCAGGAAATGCAGCGCGGCGGCGACATTGATGTATGAGCTGAAGCCATGGTTGACAACCGGCAGCCCGCGATCCTGCGCCAGACTTGCGATCTTCATCGCTTCAGTGAAGCCGCCGCAGCGGGCAAGATCGACCTGCACGATGTCGATTTTGCCTTTGTCCATCAGCTCGAGAAAAGAGCGGCGCTCGCTTTCCTCCTCGCCAGCGGCGATGCGCAGATCGGTTGCACTGCACAGCCTGCTATACCCCTCATAGTCATCGGGAGCGAGAGGCTCTTCCAGCCAGAAGATACGGTAATCGGCGAATGCTCGCGCGCGCTGGATCGCCGTTTTGGCGTCCCAGACAAGCCCTGCATCAATCATCAGATCCGCATTGTCGCCCACACCCTTGCGCGCCTCGCGGACGAGTGCGATATCGGTCGCCTCATCGCGCCCCATCGGGTCCCAGCCGAATTTGACAGCCGTGAATCCTAAATCCCGGAACCGGCGCGCACGCGAGCCCGTTTCGGTGGGCGTGGCACCAAATAACGAGCTCGCGTAGGCCCGTATGCCTTTCCTGTGAAACCCTCCGCCGAGCAGCTTCCAGATGGGCTGGCCCAGAGCCTTACCTTTGATATCCCAGAGGGCCATATCGATGCCGCTCATGGCGTGAATGGCGATTCCGCGGCGTCCCGAGTAGATGTTCTCCCGGTACATCTTCCGCCACAGGTACTCGGTTTCAAGCGGATCTTCGCCCAATATCACCTCGCGGAGGCCAGCTGTGGTGGTGTGAGAGAACGGCCCTTCGATGGCGCCCCGGACGGCCATCGGGGACGAATCCACCTCGCCGATGCCGGTGATGCCCGCATCTGTCGAGATGCGAACGACCAAGATGTCCTGCCCGCTATCGCATTGCGTTTTGACTTCAGGTTGCCGCAGGTAAATGGTTTCGACTTGTGTAATCTTCATAGATGTGTTTGCTCGGAAGAAGGCGACTCGGGCTTCGGCTCCTGTGAGAGTAGTGCGACGGCGATAAGCGCACAAACGACTCCCAAGACCTGGCGAATTGTAAGCCGCTCGCCGAGGAAGACACAGGCGCATACTACCGTCACCAAGGGATAGAGAGATATCAGAGGAATGACGACGGAAGCTTTTCCTCCGGATTCCAGAGCCGCAAAGCTGGTCAGCGCTCCGAGCCCATTGAGAAGGCCTCCGAGCGCTGCCAGGAATAACACTGCGGGCCCGACGTGCCATTTGAGAGGGAACAGAGCGACGAGGAAAATGGAAATGATAAAAAATGCCACGCTAAACCAGACGAATGAGCGCTGGAACGAAATGTTATTCGTGGAGAGCTTCTGTGTGACACCGGTCAATCCCCAGAGAACAAGAGCTACACTGCTCACGACCATCCAGTTATGCATTCAGACGCTCAACAGATAAATTGCGGCGGCTGCCACAAATAGGCCTAGCATTTGTAGACGGCTGATTTGTTCCTTAAGGAGCAAACGAGCCGCCGCCACGGTTACTAACGGGAAAAGCCCCGTGAGGGGGACCACGACCGAGACCTTGCCATCGAGCAGTGCGAGATAAAACGCAATATTGCCAACCCCGCCGAGCACACCTGTCAGAAACGCCCAGGAGTCCCCTGCGCGCTTGCTACGCCCTCCGGTGAAGCGCCTGGAGAAAAGCATTGCCAGCATCAGTGGTAGCAGCCCAAGTGGGAAGAGAACCTGATTCATCCATGGCGAGATGCGATCGACAACAAGCTTGGACTGCAAACCCCACGCGCCCCAAAGCACGACGGTCAACAGCGACAGCCACAGCCAGGCGGGAAAGCGGCGGGATGAAGCTTGCGGAGTCGTCGCGGCTTCCATGGATTCCAGCAGCATATCCAATCAGCGGTGGACAGAACAAGCGTTTAACGAACAAAACGTCTCATTGGCCGACCCGGGCCTCAAGAGGCGACTGCCGGCGATGTGGAAGATCTTTCGAAGCTGGCGGAATCAGCCACCGGATGAGGCGTACGAGCGAACTCGCGCGGAGTACGATGAACGTATTTCTTGAAGACCGAGGCGAAATATGCAGGGTTGCAAAAGCCGCAGCGCTCAGCCACTTGTGCGACGTTCAGCCGCGGGTCGAGCAGCATCTTCTTAGCCAGTTCCACACGGCGGCGAATCAGGAACTCCTCAAGTGTTATGCCGGCATTCCGGCGGATGACCCGGCTCAGGTGCCCCGCCGAAAGCTGAAGAGCAGCAGCAAGATCTTGGATGCTGACATGGGCTGGCCCCCGCTCGTCCAGAATTCGATTCACGTGGCTGACAATCTTCTGTTCACGCTGGCTAAACAGATCGGCGACCTGCTGCTTCGAGAGCTCGACAAAGCGGCGAAATGCCTCACCGGCGACAAACGGCGTAGGCGCATGCAATACCGCGCTAACAGCGCGCTGCTTTGTTTCCACAATTCGACCCGACTCCACACCAAGGCTGATCACCTCCAGGCTCACATGTTCGACGGCCCACGTGAGCAACGCGCGGCATTGTTGCAAGTGCGCCGTCGAGTGATCGGCGGGCATGGCCGAAGCCAGGAACTCGCGAACCGAGGGCGCGACGGGTTTTTCTTGCCGAATCGCGTCAAGCACCGCGTTCAGATGCTCAATGGGACGACTGCTTACGGCTGTTGGAACCTCAAATAGGCAGATTTCCGAGTCTCTGGAATCGAGTGCTGCGCATGCTTCGTGGTAGGCACGGACGAGTTCCGACGACTGCGCGTGCCGTTGACTGATGCCGATGCGAGCAGACAGAACCGAGTGCAACCGCGCGCAGTCGAGAATGGATTGAGCCATTTCCTCAAGCGAGATTCGCTCGTGATTCGGATTGCGCGCTTCCTGACTCGTGAACACGCAAATCTCGCCGGGGCGCACGATCATAGCAAGCGTGTTCGGATAGCTTTGGCAGGAATCCTCGATCATATGCGATAAGCGGCTCAACGTCATCTGTTGCGCGATTGCCGTACGGGAAACCGGTGCATCCTCGGTTTGATGCATCTGCACAACGAGCACGCGATCTGGAAGCCGCGCGAGACCGGCCCGCCCAACAAGCAACTGCAATTCCGGCGAGTCTTCGGCATCTCCGGAGAGCAGTATGGCTGCAAGCTCCTTGCGGTCAAGGGCTAGCTGGCGGTCCTTGCTACGCTGCAGTTCACTCATCATTTGAAGCCGCTTCCACGAGTTGCCGATATAGCGCGCAAACAGCTCCAGCACCCGAACCACTTCCGCCAACTGGGCGGGCGCGATAACGGGAACGCGGTAATAGGCACGCTCCAGTGCGGCAAAGTCAATGTGCGCGTGGCCAGCGAGGTTTTTCCGGACGAACTCGAAGCCTTCCGGCGTTGGAGGGCGCGTGAGCACTTGACCGGAAAACAGCGTCCCGAGATATTGTCCGTCGCAGGTTACCGGTATCGCAATGTCGGTGAGACCGACGTGGCAGGCATACACTTGAGTACACCCTGTTGCACGACATCGCTCCTTTGCCGGTTCATCGGACCGTGCGCAGGTCTCTTCCTCATGCGCACCGAAACCATGAACCAAGTCGCAGAATAAGGTGCTTGGCGAATTGCGACCCTTCGCAGTTCCCGGAGGCTGCAATTGGATCAACGCATCTTTGGTTCCAACCCGGTCCTTAAACCTCTGTTTCGTAGGATCGAGTTCTTCGTGCCACATGAGCTCGACATTTCTCACAGGGCCGGAGTTATTTAATAGCAAAAGCAGATGCTTGAAGAGTTCCAGATCCTGCTGGAATTCCTGCTTAAGAGCACGGCTGAGCGCGGTTTGCAGTTCTCTCACGCGTGTAAACTCCTGACAGGCAGTACGGAGGAGAGTGTTTCAAAACTATCACAGAAATTCTCGCGGCGGGAAAAGAGTTTTGAACAAGTGAGCATCGGGAATCCAATTTCATCGGGGCATCTGTTACGGGTGAGCCCGGATCGTGAGCCCGCCGTCAACGACGAGTTCGGTACCTGTGACGAAGGAAGCGGAGTCGGACGCGAGGTAAACGACGGCTTCAGCAACGTCCTGTGCAACGCCGCGCCGCCCGAGCGGATGAAGGGCCGCGGTGCGAGCAGCCACCTCGTCTGGATTCGGTACATGGCTCAGATATTCGCTCCACAAACGAGTATCGATGTAACCTGGGCAAATCGCATTCACACGAATGCGCCGGCCTGCAAGCTCGAGTGCGAGATTGCGCGTTAGCGCGAGCAGGCCCGCTTTCGAACACGCATAGGCAACCGATCCCGGGAAGGCGCGCTTGGCATGGATGGAACTGATGTTCACAATCGCGCCGCCGTTCGCTGGAAAGAGGGGCACTAGGGCTTGCGTCAGCAAGAAAGGGCCGCGCAGGTTCACGGCCATGACACGGTCCCATTCCGCGACATTCGTTTGCTCGAACGACCGTTCGATTTCAAGGCCGGCGTTGTTGATGAGCACGTCAAGCTGTCCATAGGTGTTCGCGATTCGCTGGGCGACCTCCTGGAAACAGTCCGTCGCGCCCAGGTCTGCGCGCAAAAACAGGACAGACGAATCCGGGTGACAGCGGCTGAGCTCGCCGGCAGCGGTTTCGCCGGCCTGCCGGTCACAGTCGACCAGTACGATGCGTGCACCCTCGCCCTGGAGGCACGCGGCAATGGCGCGCCCAATGCCGCGTGCACCTCCGGTAACCAGGGCAACACGGCTGTTCAGTCTTTTGGCTGCGTTCATTTACTGGAAACTTCGTCTATGAAGATCAATTCTGAGCTATCGGGAAGGGGCAAGTGGACGTGCATGCCGGAACTCGCCAGTTCGCGCCCGGTGACCGTCCGATCAGGTGAAGTCTGATCGTGAAACTGCAGACGATAGGTGGCGTCAGGATTGAGCCCGTTCAGGGCAAAGGAGTGCTGAGGTTCGTCGCGGGTAGAGCCGCGGAAAGCATAGACTACACCTAACCTGCGGCGCTGATCAAAGTATTCGACGCTGTCCCAATGCAGGCCATCGGGACGGGGCGAAATATGGTATAAATTCGCATCTCGAATGAGCGGACGCAACCGGGTTTTGTAGAGAGCGAACTCCTGTTTCGCGGCGCGATGCTGCTCAGGCGACCAGGAGCTAGTATCCTGCATCACGGTCAGCCATCCCATCATTCCGCTGCGCAGCATGTAGCGAAAGTTTTCAATATGAGGAGTCGGCCACTTCTCGACATAGCTCTCGAGCATCGCTGGAGGTAGCACGTGGCTGGCATCGTAAAACGCACGGCGATTGGAAAGTGGATCGTACGTGTCGGTGATCGAAAAGTAGTCGACGTGCGCCGCGGTTCCAAAATCGACCATGCGTCCGCCGTCGTTGCATGCTTCGAGCAGAAGGCCAGGATGCTTTCTTCGCAGCTTCGAATAAATATCATAGTAAGCGCGTACAGCGTGATAGCTGACATCCGTCGAGTTCGCGCTATCGACCCAAAACGAGCCGCCCTCCTTATGCACGCACATGTGGGTGGGATCGGGCGGCGCATGTGGATGGTTGTCGCGATCACAGCCCTGCGCGACGAGGTAACCATCATGCTCCAACATATCGAGATGATAATCGGCTACGATTCTTTCGACCTCTCTCTGCGCCCAGGCATGAGCTGCAGGCGCCCCGAGATCGATGGTTTGACCCTTGAACGGTTCGGGCTTCCAATTCCAAGGCACATCGCTAACCATCCAGTTGCGGACCTTCGGATCACGCGCATTCAAAGCGCCGGGCGCGGTGTCGAGGCCAGCCTGAGTCCAATCCACCCATAGGCCAAGCTTTAAACCAACGCGGTGCGCTTCATCTGCAATGGCAGCAAGACCTTGCGGAAACTTCTTCGGATCCGGATACCAATCGCCGACCCCACTAAACCAGCCGGCATCGATGTGGAACATATCGAGGCCAAGCTCGGCAGACTCACGGATCATGCGCCGCGCCAGCTTGTCATTGACCGCCATGCCGCTTCCCCAGCTATTGTTGACCAGCAGCGGGTAGTTCGGATTCGCCCATGTATGGGGATTACCCAACACCTGTCGGACCCAACGGCGCAGCACGTTGCCCGCTCCATCGACGCCGCCTTGAAAGCCGCCGACGAATACGGCTGGGGTATTGAACGCCTCTCCCGGCGCGACGCGCGTGCGAAACGGACCCGGATCGGGATTCAGCCCCGCCGCGCCGCGCAGCGCATCGCCTTTGTGTGTGACCGTGAGCCGCGTACAGCCGCTAAATTCAATGCCGGCATACCACCCGTTTTGATTCCCGCCCGTGCGCTTGACGAGCATCCAGGGAATGATTTCGCGCGGTTGGCCCTTCTCCGGATGTGCATACGTGCTCGATGTGCCGGTCCATGTATACCCGTCCCGGAGGTTCCGCCTATGCGTGCCAACCGGCGACGGCGTGCCAGCGCCTTTTTCTACATACCAGTGTTCGAGCTCTGTAGCCGAAGAAACTTGATAATCAAAGCGGAAACTGTCCTGGAACGGCAACCATAATTCTTTCGAATCGAGATTTTGAATGCGAATCTGGTGTTCGATAGGACCAAAACCGGCGCGTGCCTGCCATGCCCACGTGAGCCTCAGATGCGGCGAGGCAGACACATACACGAATGCCGCACGTCTGGGCCCGACTTTCGATGCCATGGAATCCAACTTCCACGTGATTGGCAGTTTCTTGGCATCGATGAAAACGTGATCAATCAATAGTTCCGACGAGCGGCTCACCCAGGCCGGCTGGCCTACCGCCTGCAGCTCTACGAGCCGGGGAGCATTCGGCGCCGCTTCCAGGCGCACGGCTGTGTCCTTCGTTTTGAGCAGTGCGCTGCTCGGGGACGAGAGGCGATTACCATCGCCACTGACGGAGGCAGGAACTGGAGCAGAAGCGAATGATTGTTGTTCAAGAAATGCTGGAGAGAGCACCCATGCCGCACTGCTGACTGCATGTTTCAAAAATTCTCTACGTTTGAACATTGATCTCTTGGCCGCGGAAACACCGCCGGAATCAGAAAAACAATCGTAATCCCAACTGCACGGTACGACTGCCGGTCTTGCCATTGATCCCGCCGAAGGTGGGCGAATCGGGATCGTTGTCGATCACATTGATCGTTGGATCGAAGATAGGATGATTGAACGCGTTCATTGCCTCAATGCGGAATTCCAGGTAACGGGCGGTATTGTCGCTGAAGAAAAACTTCTTCATAAGCGTGGCGTCGGTAGAGAAAGTGCCGGGATAGCGTACATTCGGGAATACGAAAGGCGTGTTGCCAAGGCTGTAATCGGGCGTGCGCACAAACGCAGCCGGATTGAATATCCCCTGCGAGTTGGCGTTCGTGAAAGCGCCGTTTACAGTCAGAGCGCTGCCATAATTTTTTGATCCGATGTAGTTGACTCCGGGCGCCACCGACCAGCGCAGCGCAGCTCCCGGGGCCGTAACGCCACCATCCACGTCCGGAACCAAGACTGGAACGCCTTTTGCATTCCAGGTGCTGATTCCTGCCAAGGACCAGCCGCCCACGACCCCATCAAGTAAATGATGCGCCCAACCATGGCCCGTGCTGAGGAATCGACGGCCGCGCCCGAACGGCAGATCGTAGGAGTAGTTCAGCGTGAGTGTTTGCGGCATCTCATAAAGGGCAACGCCATAAGCTTCCATCAGATTGTGCGGATTCTGAAGCAAGCCGCGCCCTGCGGGCCCTGCATGCTGAATGTCTTTGCCCGCCGTATTGGTAAGCGTCTTGCGAATGGCATAAGACGCCAGCAGCGTCAGACCATGATAGTTGCGGGTCTGGACCTGGAAATTGGCAAAATTTGAAAACGATTTGCCCCAAGTCGTCTGCCCGGGAGAAACTTGTGAATACTGCGGCGATAATCCGAGTAATTGCGAGAGCGGCAGAGTCTGCTGGCCAGCGAAGGTTTGTGACTGGCCATAAAACGGATTCGGGACCTGCGCGTTCAGATCGGTACCAAGCGAGTAATAACTCAGCGGAACGTTGTTCAAACTCCAATTCCACACCGGCATCAGCAAATGAATGCCACGAATTCCGGTGTAGTCCGCGCTTACGACCCAATCGCGTCCAATTTGCCGTTGAACGCTGAAGTTCCACGAATACTCTTCGGGGCTATCGAAGTGCGACATCGTGGTTCCCCCTTGGTCCAGATTCGCCGCTGCACCAAACGTCTGATATCCGTACTCGGCATTAGTTTGGACGGGCAGGTAATAGCCGAGACGAGAGCCGTCCGGCTGCATTGGGAAAGTGCCGAGCCCGTGGTCGCGGCCAAATTCACTGATCCAGTGCTGCCCGTCAAGTGTGGCGATCTGATTAAATGTGATGCTGTTGTAGTAAAAGCTGAACCAGTCGGTGGAGAGCCCATTAAGTCCCTGGTAGATAATGCCACCGCTCGCGTGCAGGACGGTTTTGGGATCAATCGCGTACGAGATTCCGAGGCGGGGTTGAAAGTTGGCCCAATCGGTCGTATAGAGGTTCGTTTGAGGGTACTCCGGCGTATCCAGAAGCACGACGCGACCCGTTGCGCCTTGTGAGAGCCATGCCGGCTGCGGCAGGTTGGCCAACGCGGGCACGGCAGCAACGACTTGACCCCAATCCCAGCCGGCGTTCGGCGTCAGCACGTTCTTCGCCCCCATGTCATACATTAGGCTGCCCTTTGGAAATCGCGAGCGGCGCGGACTGTCGTGGTCCCAGCGTAATCCCATTTGAATGTCTAGCTTCTGATTCACCTTCCAATCGTCCATGATGTACGCGCCCTGATCCCATCCGTAAGGAGCGATGTTCCAATTGCCCCATTGAAAGAAACTTGACGATCCCATCATCATCTCGGCGAGTGGACTGCCTGTAAGGCCATTCGGATTGTTCCAGAATTCGTTCGATCCGCCGCCGGGATTCACCCAGGCAACACCCGTATGATCGCCACCCATTTCATCAAAACGGGAGAAGTCTATATCTAAGCCCGCTTTGATGGTGTGGCGATTCAAAACCTTCGTGAAGGAGATATGCCCGTTCGTGGTTTGATTGATAAAGCTATCAAACTCGGAGCCGCCCACACCGGTGTATCCCGGAATGTTGAGCCCAGGCACGATGTCCGAGACACTCCGCTCGGGATTATTGATGATGAGCGGATCAAATGGCCATTTGGTCATGTCGATCTTCGGATCAGGCGCCGAGCCCCAACCCGACACGCCATTGCTGTGCAGATCCGCCACTCCAAAACCTAAGTGCAGGTCAAGAATCGCCGTCGGGGATGCGACCCAGGTGTATTGCAAGCTGCCGGCGAGGTCGTGATCGGTCGTCACCGATTCTCCCGCGTGCAGGAATGGCGCGGGTATGTTGTCCGTCATCATATAGCGGCTGAAGCTGAAATTGAAGCGTTGATTGTTGGACAAATTCTCGTCCACGCGGTAGAAGAAGCGGTCCGTTGGACGGTGCGTCGCGATTGTCGACCAATAATTGTTGGCGTGATCGCTGTTTGCGTCCGGCGCGTGGTTTGGCAGCGGCCAGAGGTTCAGGTAATTCAAAAAGAGAGTGCTCTGGCTCGACACCGGAATTTTGCTGCCTGGAAATTGAGGGCGCACCCAATTACCCGAACTGTCTGTATAGCCGTTAAAAGGATCGAAGATCTGCGCATATACGGGCGCACCGTTCTGGTGGTTGATGACCGTCTGTGAGAAATCGCCCTGGCGGTTCAGCAGCGTAGGCACAGAACTCTCGGTTGCCTGCGAACTCGAATAACGCTCGCCTTCCCAGGCGAAGAAGAAAAACGTCCGGTTTCTGCCGTTATATAGGTGGGGAATGAGAACCGGTCCGCCAATCGAGGCACCGTAATTGTTCTGGTGAAAGGCTTGTTTCTCAACGTCTTTAGCGTTGTTCATCCAATCGTTGCTATTCAAATTCTGATTCCGGTAGTACTCGAACAGCCGGCCGTGAAAATGATTTGTGCCGCTTTGCGTCTGGATGCTGATGATACCTCCGGAATAGCGGCTGTGGTCGGCGGTAAGCACGCCGCTGGCGACACGGAACTCCCCAACACTGTCCGGTGTTGGGATCGCGCGATTGACAGCGTTAAACTCGGCGCCCTGTAATTGATTGCCGTCAACGGAGATGGTAGTTCCATTTACCTGGCCGCCTGAGATCGAATAGGAATTCCCATTGTTAGCAACAAGGTATGCGGCGTTTCCCAGACTGGCGATGTTGTCGCTCAGAGGGCCTTTGCCCTGTACGGCCGGAGTGACCGCAGTCAAATCCAGGGTGTTGCGGTTGAGCTGCGGGAGTTCTGTAATCATTTTGTTATTGAGCACGGTCGAAGGCGCGTACTGCTCGGTCGAGATAATCGGCGCCGCGCTGCTAACGGTGATCTCCTGCTTCGTTACGCCAGGGTTGAGGGTGAAGTTCAACCCGAGATGATCACCGATCTGGACGGTGATGCCCGATTGAGTGACATCGGCGAAACCTGTCTTGCTGGCCGTTAAGGTGTATGGACCCGGAACCAACTGTGGCACCACGAATACGCCGGAATGGTTCGTAACGGTCGCATAGGTAACTCCTGTAGCTGTATTCCGGGCAACCACCTTTGCGCCGGGAATCACCGCGCCGGAAGTGTCCGTAACTGATCCGCTGATCTGGCCGTTGGTCGTTTGCCCGCTAAGGCGTATGTTGCCAACGAAGAGTGCAACTACAAACGCCAATGCCAGCGCTTGTTGCCGGCGCAAGAAGCCGCCGTGCAATCGATTGTGCGCCATTGTTTCACCTCCTGCAAGGGATCGGAGCGCCTTGTACGGTCGCGCACCGTCCGAGTGAAGTAGGATTTTACGGCACAAAGAGGGCTTCCCACTATCGAATATCAGGATTTTTCTTCTGTTTAACGGATGGATGGAACGAGCCGGGAAGATGAACTTGTGGGCTCTTCGACACGTAGGCACTGGTCCGCCTTCACGGCTTCCATCTTTTGTTTAATTCCAGACGGCCAGTGGATTTCCACTCCAGCCTTCGAGTTATTTCCGAGGCCAAAGTGCACACGCAAGTCGCTCGCGGATCCGAGTCCGATACTGTTTGCCACTTCCGCCGTCTGGGTGCTTCCACCCGCGCGGCAGATTACGCGAGCTCCTAGCGCCGAGCGGTTGGACCGTATGCCGATGAGCTTCAATTGCAACCAATGTCGCTGGGGAGTGCGGTTCATCCATAGCTCAATCGGCTGATTTATCGCAGTAACGGCAATGTCGATTCGGCCGTCGTTATCGAAGTCGGCAAATGCCGCCCCACGATGCAGAGCGCTATGCCCCGCAAACTCCCCACCGGCGCGCGCCGAGACATCCGTGAAGCGCCCGTGCCGATTCAGCAAAACGCGATTAACTTGTGGCGTATCGGCATCGAGTCCGCCGTTTGCCAGGAACAGGTCTCGCCAGCCGTCATTATCGAGATCAATCAAACCGCAGCTCCAGCCACTCCAGGGCTGGCTTAGGCTTAGCAGGCCAGTTGCGGCACTCGCGTCGTCAAAAGTACCGTCGCCGTTATTGTGAAACACCTCGAAGGTCTCACCGCGCAAACCGGTCATCACAATGTCGGGCAGACCATCGCCGTCGATATCGGCAAAGCCCGCGCCCATGCCAGAAATCTGCCGACCGTCTCCGTTGTAGGCAACTCCGGCGGAGATCCCGACTTCCTGTAGTTTCGTTCCGAGATTATGGATGAGCAGATTGCGTTCGTTATCGTTGGCGATAAACACGTCCGGGCGGCCGTCTCGATCGTAATCGGCAACCGCGATTCCCATTCCTTTACCCAGCACTCCGCCAAGCCCGAGTTCGCGCGAACATTCCGTAAACGTGCCATTACCGTTGTTGTGATAGACGAGCACAGGCTCCGCGCGGTACATATCCGGGTGGCAATAGGTACGGCGCCCCTTCTGCAATCCGCCGCAAACCGGATCAGAGCCCGGTGACCAGTCACAGTAGTTCGAGACGATCAGGTCCAGACGACCATCACCGTCATAATCCCACCATGCGGCTGCAACCGACCAAAGATTCCGGATATGCGGATCGCTCGGGCGGAAACCGGCGCTTTCGGTGACATCGGTAAACGTCCCGTCGCCGTTATTGTGGAACAATGTATTACCGTGCACGCCCACAACAAACAGATCCTCGTGGCCGTCGTTGTTATAGTCGCCAACCGCCACGCCCATGTCATAGCCCTGGCCTTGCACACCGGCCCGTTCAGTTACGTCCGTGAATGTGCCATCGCGATTATTGCGGTACAGGCGGTTGAAAAAGCGCTGGTCCGTCTTCCGTAGCGAAGGCAGCGAGGCACCGTTCGTGCAGTAGAGATCAGGCCATCCATCCCCATCGAAGTCGATGATGCCCAACCCACCAAGTACGGTCTCTACCTGATACTTGCGCCCGGAGGCATCATTGCGGAGGACGAAATCGAGGCCGCACCGCGGCGCGACATTTTCCAGCCGAATGGGATTCACGGAGACCGCATCAGCAAGCAGCCCATGAGCACCCGCAAGACTCATTAGGCCGAGGAAGTCGCGCCGCCGTAACCGGCCGCCACGCATCTTACGGTAATGCATTCCCCCCCTCACGGGAGCGGCGCTCAGAAGCGTTGGATAGCTTCCGGGCAGTATCGAATTCGCGATCGGCATCGCCGGTGCGCCCGAGCCGGCGCAACACGGTACCAAGTAGATAGTGCAGAGTTCCCTTTTCGTCTGGATAACCGTGCTGCAGCGCGAGCGTGAGATTGTGCAACGCTTCTTCAAGCGAGCCGGTTTTTGCGCAGGCAGTGCCCAGTTCCACGCGCGCGGAAAGATCGGCGGGATTCGCTGCTACGATCTCGCGCAGGTATGGCAGCGCAGCCTTATAGTTCCGTTCCTGCATCGCGATCTTGATCAATACCCGTTTCGCCGAGACCAGCCGGGGATCCACTTCGAGCACGGTTTGTGCACTCTTGCGAGCCTCCTGTTCATGGCCGGCACTTAGTTGGGCTTCGGCTAAACGTTCCAGAACACGAAGATCGTGCGGGTGGGCAGCAAGCGCGCTCCTGTACTCCGAAATCGCTTTTTCGCTATTTCCCTGCAACCGAAACAGCACGTCACCGCGCAGGACATGCAGTAAGGCGGGATCGGCGCTGGTCCGCTCAATTTGGTTGGCAATGTCACCCGCTCGCCGGGCATAGCACCAGGACAAGAGAAACAGCCCATGGACTGGCTCCGGCTGCATACCCAAGCCGCGTTCTAAAGAGGGTATCGCAGAGACGCAATCGCTCATGTGAGCCAGTGCCACTCCCCGGAAATACCATTGCTGCTTTTGCCGAACTGCCGGTGCAGTCAGCGCTGCGAGAGATTCCCAGCGCTGCTGATCGAACAGAACATGCGGTGGAGCGGTCGAACGTTTTTCGAAACGGCCGAAGCGCTGCCGCAGCGTAGCGGGATTGCAAGCTCCGCTTGTGTGCTGCTCCAAGCACTGAAAAAAGCCAGCGCTTGCACCCGAAGTTGGAACCGCGGCGGGGTGCAGATTGCGTGGCCAATCGGCCGCCGCCTGTGCCAGCATGGCGGGTGAGCGCCGCGCAATTGCATTCAGCTTCTTCTCGGCTACAGGCCAATCGCCGGCTTCTGCCGCGAGCAGCGCCTCCGCTTGCCAAGCGCGCAGGTCCGCCGGATTCTTGACCTTCGCGCGCGCGAGGTCCTGGAGCGCCTCGCTGCGCTCGTTTCGCGCAATCTGGCACAATGCGAGCTCACTCCAGATTCCGGGCGCATTCCCGTCCAGAGCCGCCGCGCGCTCTAACAGTTTTTCGCGCGATGCATCCGCCAGCGGATGGGCCATCGCCTGCAGACGAAACTCGGCGGCCAGTCCGTCTCGGGAAGTTCGCAATTGCTGTGCCAGCCGACGAAAACGCTCTAGGCTGAAGTCGACAAAGGCAATCGCTGCCTGGGGCGACTGCGGAGCAGCCCGCACAGCGCTGCCATAGGCCATTGCTGCCTCTGCATAGCGGTTCAGTCCTGCTTCCGCCTCGCCGAGATACTCGTAGGCGAACTCGTCATTCGGCTCCAGCCGTGAAGCTTCCTGCAGAAAGCTAACCGCTTCGGCTCGGTCTCCTGTATGCAGCAGGTCAATGCCGAGCAGGAGGTTGACATCGTGATCCTTAGGTTCCAGTTGCCATGCGCGTTTGAGCAGCGGAAGTGCTTCCGCATACTGCCGGTGCCGATGAAATTGAAATCCGCGTTCGAGCAGGCTGCGAAATTCACTGCTGTTTGCCTCCACACGGCTCAGTACGGGCACCGAGAAAACCAATGCCACCACCGTGGGAAGGATCACATGACGAAGACGCACCAATGCCTAAGAACTCCTGAGTGCGAGCACATACGTAAACATATCAACGGCGCCGGCCATCAGGGGTGCCGGTGCCGGATTTGCAAATGAAAAATCGGATAATCGACCGTGCCGCATCGTGTCCACGGGATATTCTGCGAGGCGGGATCACACATGGGGATCGGATTACTCGCTTTTCTGCTTGCCTCCGGAGTCGTGGGCGCCGAACAATCACTGCCACCTGTATACGACGGCTCGGTGATCGCCGGACCGGGCCGCTTTCGGCACAATGGCCCGCTGTGCATTGCCGGCCATGTCACCCTTCGCAATCTTACGCTGGATCTGCGCGGCCCCATCCGGGTCGCCTCGGGCGCCAGCTTCGAACTCGATCACGTGCATCTGATCGTTTCCGATCCGCCCGGCGCGCAAAACGGGACCAGCGGCCTCAGATGTGAAGGCCCGGCACACATCGTCGTACGTTCCTCCACTATGAAGCCCTCCGGCAGCGCACATCCCATGTGGCTTCTGAAAGGAAGCTTGACAGTTGATGATTTCCAAACCAGCAATTCCGAGTTCCACCTCGAGCACGTGAAAGCCCAGCTAAATCGGCTGAAGATCTTCGAGCTGGAGGTGTCGCACGAGAGTCATGTGGTTGCGGATCATCTCACGCTGGTTTTCCTTTCGACGCACACGGGCGATGATGACCACCTGAATGTCTCGGGCATCCCCACCGATAAGCCCTTCACACACAAGGTGAACCTTGGTTCGGGCGCAACGGCAGACCTGACCGACACGACAGTACAGTTGTTTCTGGTGTATGTTCATGGACGCAGCCACGTAGCGCTCAACCACATGGGGCGCGTGCAATTGGCGATATTCCCGCACTGCAATGGCAGGTTTCGCTTGCCTAAAGGACGTCTCGGGTCCGCAGCCGCACCCGTTTCGGTGCCCGCTCCAGGAAATTCAAATTGCCCCTTTGGCTTCAAGCTGAACGATGTCAACGTAGACACTTGGGACGTTTACGCCGGCGGGAATGCGGACCTTTCGTTTACTGGAAGTCGCATCGACGAACTGACCGCGGATGGGAGCGCGAAGATAAATGTGCGCGATTCCGAACTGTACGCGGATTGGTTGTCTCTCGCCGGGGATGCGGATTTACACGTGGAAGATTCGACCGTTGGCGCTCTCCGCCTCGCCTCCGAGCGGCCGGATTTGGCAACCAGCCAAATCCGATTGCGCGACCGGAGCCGCGCTGTCTTTACTCGTGTGCGCTTCGATTGCGGTTTAGTCGCCATCGATCACTCGCACGTAGAGATTCGGAATCCCATAACTCGGCCGAAGTACGTGCGCGAGTCCGGCGCCGCACAAGTTCGCAGATAGCGGCAGGCTAGCGTAATGGCTGAATTCTCCGCAAACACACACTGGACGTATCGCGGCCTGAAAACCGTCATTCTGGAAAACCGTTTTCTCAAAGTCGTCATACTCCCCGAGGCCGGAGGGAAGCTCTGGCAAATCATTTATAAACCACTCGATTGCGAGCTGCTATGGAACAACCCGCGCATTGCCCCGGCGCGGCTGCCGATCCATTCGCGCTACGACGATGTCTGGAGCGGCGGATGGGACGAGCTGTTTCCCAACGACGAAATGGCCGTGATCGACGGAGAGCAATATCCGGATCACGGCGAGCTTTGGACGGGATGCTGGCACGCCGAGGCGTTCTCCCGCGCCGATGAGATAGGTGCAACACTGCGCTTTACAACGCCCATCAGCTCGATTGCATTTGAAAAGACCATTCTGCTGAGCAAGGATGCTCACATACTCCGGTTCCATCACCGGCTGATCAATACGGGGAACTCGCCAACCCCGTTCTTATGGAAGCTGCATCCCGCATTTCGCGTGACTTCCGCCCACCGTATCGATTTCCCTCCCATGAATGTGGAACTCGAGCCCTCGTTTCCAGGTACGCTGCAGGAAGCACCGCTCAAATTTCGCTGGCCCGCTGTTGCGGCAAGCGCGCGCGATCTGGACTTGCGATCGGTCTCAAAATCCGAAGACCGCGAACTTTTCTTTCTCTACGGCACCGATATGCAGGAAGGGTGGTGCGGGATCACGGACACGACGACCGGCCTCGCTTGTACGCTGCGTTTTGATCAGAGTGTGTTTCCGTACGCCTGGCTTTTTGCCAGCTACGGCGGATGGCGGAACTACAATGTCGCCGTGCTCGAGCCCTGTACGAGTTATCCGTTGAACTTCGAGGCAGCGAACGCGGCGGGCCGAACCCGAATACTCAAACCGCTTGAATCACTAGAAACAGAAGTGTTGTTCGTTGTGGAAGAAATGCACAAATGAACGGAACGAATACAACGGTTCACCCAATTCCCATAATTGGGTGAGCAGATTCTTTCTCTCCATTTAACAGCAATGCAGGAGGCCTGCCCGGTTGGAGCCATGCAGCATATCAAGGCTGTCCCGACAGCGCAGGCGAATCGAATCCTGCAAATTTGGTCCGCGAGCTCCGCGACCAGCAACGGCAAGACCTGGCATTTCATTCTCGGCCGTTCGTCTTGTGCGGACTTCCGATCCGCCGCCCAGCGCCGGGCACTCTGAAATAGAGCCGGCGGAATTCAACCGGCAGGTCGCTATGTATTTGGCCAAGCACGTAGGCCGCTGGACAACAACAGCTATTGGCCGCTTCTATAACGGGAGGGATCACTCGACGGTCCGTCACTGTACCCAGAAGATTGCGTGCCTCATGAAGACGAGTCCTGAAGTTGAGGGGGTGATTATCGAGCTGAAATAGATTTTGGCAAATCCGAACATTGATTTGCCAGAAAAGCAACGCTTGGCGGCATTTGGGCATCTGAAGCCGGAGTTCAGCCAGGCGGAATTGGTTTCATTGGCAGAGCAGCTCACACAAGCGTGTATACTGCCGCATTCGAGATCGTTTCAGTGCACTATCCCAGGAACAACCACATGCCCACTTCTAAATCCGCACCGGTGCCTCTGATTGAGAGCCGTATTTTTCTGATCCGCGGCCAAAAGGTGCTCCTGGACCGGCTGAGACGCGAGGTTGCCATCACAAAACGTAATACCTCGCGCTACAATATCGGTGGATCACGGCGCTGCCTTTTACTGGCCAGAGGGTCGCGACATTGTCCTCGTTCCTGCCCAGCAAACGGAACGTTTGAAACACCTAGAATAATGGCAGAGTTAGCACAGGCAGCAAATTCGAGCCGTTTTCGAAACCATTCACCAACTGATCGACGATCCAGCCAACCAGCCGGAGCGGCGCCGAATCCGATCGAATGACAACCACTGGAAAGGTTAGAAAGGTGACCGATGATTAAGGACAGTGCAGTACTGGTTGTAGGCGCATCGAGCGGCATAGGCCGAGCAATTGCCACTGCTTTTGTGCGCGAAGGCGCTTGCGTCATGGTCGCCGCTCGTCGGCAATCTCTCTTGGCTGACCTCCAACGAACATTGGAGATGCAGGGCCACCGCCTTGAATATTGTGTTGCTGACGCCGCACACCCAGACGATATGCAACGTCTAGCAGATCGCATGCTGCGGCAATTCGGAAAGATCGATATTCTTGTTTATGCGACCGGCACAAATACACCAGATAGATCGATGGAGCGTCTGACTCCACAGATTTGGAATGAAATGATTGATATTAATCTGAATGGGGCGTACTACATCACTCATTCTGTCCTTCCACTCATGCGTCAAGCTGGGTCTGGCCATCTGATGTACATATCTTCTATAGGTGCGGTCCTTCCTGACAGTTCAGGAGCTGCTTATCAGGCAGCGAAACGAGGCTTATTGGGACTCGCTCATGCCACACGGCTGGAGGAAGGGAAATCCGGGATTCGTACATGCGTGATCTGTCCGGGACTCGTGGCCACGGACTTGGTCCACAAGCGCCCCATAAGACCTACTCCAGAGATGCTGCTCAACGCCCTACAGCCCGAGGACGTCGCCGACATCGTGTTAGCAATCGCCAGACTGCCACCCAGGGTAGTGGTGCCGGAATTGCAGGTTTTGCCAGCCATGAACTGACTACAGTTGGCCGTCGCATGGTATCAATCACTTTACACGGCACCAAGGCCGGATCCGTTCAATCCACCCGTATCCATTGTGCCGTCACTAATGTGGAAAATCCCGGGAAAGCGGTCCTCCCACTCCTCGTTTGCGGCGGGCACATACTGGCGCGCATTGGCTTCTATAGCCGTTACGCTTGGTACGTGAGCGGCTAAACTGGCCGACTGAATTAATGACGCGCCGGGACATGTCAGATCCTGAACACACAAAAACATATTCTGTCTTTCGGCGGCGGAAGCGATTATCATCATGTGGCTTTGTCCCTTGCAAGCCTTTAACGCTGCGCCGGTGTAGCCCATCTTGCGCGCGAGGGCCAGTTCCTCGATGCCAGTCAGTGACTCGTCTATCACGACTGGCTTTAGCTTGGCAGCTTTGCCGACGATGTGCTCAGGGTGGCCGCGCAGGTCACGAGACGTCGGCTGTTCTACATATTGGATTCGTCGATACCCAATTGATGCTTTGTCTCTGATATCTGTCAATACCCCGACTAAATAGTCGATATCTGGGCATTTTTCGTTGAAATCCAGAGAGTACACCCAATCTGTAACACCCCTTACACGCTGTGCTTCAGATGTCACCCGATCAATCTTAACGACACGTTCGACGTCCCATTTCCGGTCATTGCCATTAAGCTTTACTTTGAAATGAGTCAGCCCATTGTATCGAATCCATTCGGGCAGCGTTTGAGGCAACCCGTCATCAATTGGATCGCTGACGTCAGCGTTATCAATCGGGTCGACGGCCGATATCAGATGGTATATTGGCATGCGAGTCCGGGGCTCCTGCAATATATACTTGTTCGGATATTCGCCTACATAATCTCGGCCTAGATAATGAGACAGATCATAGTTCATGAACTCTGGACCATACGTGTGATAACAATTCACCGCATGCACCTTGCCGAATGCATCATGTAGTGCAGCATCAAACGCGCTCGCGGTTACCAGCGTACAAAGTACGGGAACCTCTTCCTTCAACTGCAACCGTGCTGAAAGGTCGGCGGCTTTCGAAAGGTACACTGGATCCAACAAGGCAGTTATTTCGATAGGGTGCCCGAATTCCTTGCAGTCCTGCATAACTTCTCGAATACTCTCGGCGAGGTGTTTCATCGCGCCCAAAGTCTCAGGCTCAGGCACAGTATCCGATGGAAATGACCACACATTACTCAATGGCATCGAGCCGAAGCCGACAGCGCGGTGACCCCTCCTTGTGCGCACTTTACAGGTTACATTCAATAGAGTGACGCCGTCGACGGTCCGGCCGCCAAACTTCATAGGCGCACGATAAGCGTACTCCCGATAGCTAGTCGAGACGCTTTCGACGCATACGTCCGTCGTCTTCCTGCTATTCATGGTTTTTGTATTCATATCTCCACAAATATAGTCAAACGGAAGCCGTCCGCATCGAGTGCTGCTTCTGGCCAGGCGACCGCGGCAACACGATCCCCAACGTGCCTATGATCGGCATCACACCGAGCGCAACAAAGACCGGCCCGAAGCCGTAAGCCGTCGACGAAACCAGTCCTACCGCCCACATTCCGAGAGCACCGGCGAAAGCACCGAAAGCGCCGACTATACCCGCGATCGAGGCAACACGGCGACGCGACAGGTCCTGAAGGGCGGAGAGATAATTCGCAACCCAGGCTCCCATGCCAAACGTCGCAGCGCAAACCAGTATGATGGAAGCCACAAGGGATTTAGTGTGCGGCACTGTCATAATAGGCACGACTAGGACACAGAGGCCGAGGACCGTTACTTTTCTCGCCCTGTGAATGGACCAGGCACGTTTGCTAAGCCAGAAGACGGGAATACCTCCTACCGCGCTCCCAAGGCCCAAACCAACGTATGCCAAGAGCATTTCTGTCCCGAGTGTAGTGCCGAAGTGCACAGCTTTTCGCTGAACAAAATAAGTCGGTAGCCAACTGGAATAAAAGTAATAGCACGGTTGAGCAAGGACGGACGCCACAACTAATCCCCAGAAGCGACTAGATGACAGTATCTCTGGCCAGCTCGATAGTGATGTATCAAGTTCGCATGAGCGAGCCTCTTGTACATTAGGACTAGTGGACTCGCGGCCGAGGGAAAGGACGCCTCGGGTCAATATCAGCCAGAGCAACAGCCATATAGCCCCTAATAGACCAATAATGATGAATGCGGTGCGCCAATTTGAGCGCAGCGAGATATAAACGATGAGGGGTGGGGTAATGATCGCCCCGACACTCGCGCCACTATTAAAGATGCCATTTGCAAGCGAACGTTTGTCAGCGGGCATGGTGCGTGCAACCGTGCGTAATGCTGCGGGCCAGTTTGCTGCCTCTCCCACCCCTAGCAAGAGCCGGCATCCCAATAGTTCACGGAAGTTCGTAATAAACCCTGTCAGAATGCCGGCAAGCGACCAAACCAGCACGCTTATCGCGTACCCCAACCTAACGCTCACACGATCCAGCAGCCATCCTGTCACGGCCTGCATGATTCCATAGGTGTAGAAGAATGCGGAGAGTAGCAGCCCTACTTGAGCGTTGTTTAATGACAAGTCACGTTGAATCAGTGGCGCGGTCATTGACAGCGTTTGACGGTCCATATAGTTAAGAACCGTCGCCAAAAACAGCAAGCCGCAGATAGTCCAAGCGAATAGATTCTCTGGTGATCTTGAGTTGTTTGGATATAATACTCCGCGGCGGTTTCTATTTGGACGGAATCGTGCCATTCTGTATCCCGGAAACTTTCCTATTCAGCTCATAGCTCGCCGCGGATGTATATAGACGTACAGCAGCAGCGATTTATACATGTCGGAATCATCTTTGTCGCTTTCCCAGGGCAAACGTTTCTCAATAGCATGACTGCCCGACCGGAGCGAGTTTTTTTGAACGGCATCTATGAGGAACTTATGGCAATCCAAAGCATAGTATATTGGGCCCAACTGCAACTGCTAAAAACTGCTTCCCATGGTCCATATATGTCATAGGAGACGCCTTGTTTTGCCCATTTGTTGCGAAATGCCAGATTGTTTTCCCGCTCCTGGCGTTTACTGCTACGATGTCCCCAGTGGGATCGCCATAAAACAGTACGCCTCCAGCCGTCGCCAGAACTCCGGCATCCCGCTTGCCTCCTGCGGGGCCAAATTGCGGAACCTGCCAAACCACCTTGCCGGTATCGATATTCAGCGCTCGCAAATATTTTCGCGCAGGTTGTACTCGATTGCTGACCGCAGATTTGACAAAGCAGCTCTCGCGCGCCATGACGTAATAGAAACGGGTAACCGGATCAAACGCTTTCGCGCTCCAGTTTGTTCCCATTTTGGGGCAGACCGAACCGTTCGTAGGCAGAAGCTTCGGGCGGCCGTCGGCGCCAATTCCACTCGCCCAATTCAGCCGAACAAAAGGCGTCGCCAGCAGAACATGACCATTTGTTCGATCAAATACATAGAAGAAGCCGTTCTTGTTGGTAAATAGCAAAAGCTTTCGTTGCCTTCCCTGGTAGTTTGCATCGACCAGTATCAGAGGCGCATTCGCATCCCAATCGTGAACGTCGTGAGGTGTTACTTGGTAAAACCACTTTACCTTGCCAGTGTTCGGGTTAAGAGCCAAGATAGAGTCAGTAAAAAGATCGTCGCCGGGAGCTCTACCCTTGGAATCGGGGTAGGGATTTCCGGTTGACCAGTAGAGGGTATCTGTCTCCGGATCGTAGGACCCCGTTAGCCAAGTCGCTCCGCCCTCGGCTTTTTCTAAATTGCCACCCCAAGTCTCAGATCCGGGATCTCCTTTCCGAGGAATTATCCGGCGCCGCCACACCAATTCGCCATTCGCGGCCTTATAAGCGGCGATGAATCCGCGTACTCCGGCCCAATCGCCACCGGAAACGCCCGCAATGACCAGATCCTTAACTACGAAAGGCGCTATCGTGGAACCGTCGTGCGTTGCTCCTTGCGGCATTACCACCTCCCAAACTGGCTTGCCGGTAGTACGATTCAGCGCGATCAGATGAGCGTTATCAGTCGTCATGAACACCTTGTTGCCAAGGATGGCCATGCCGCGATTTGTCCCAAGCGACGCATCCCCGGACACGCCACTTGCAGTACGTTGGCGCCGATACTGCCATATTTTTTGCCCGGTTCCGGCATCTAATGCGAACGCTTCATGAGGGCCGGTCACATACATAACGCCATCGGCAACCAGAGGGGTTGTCTCCAGTCCGAAGTACTTCATGTTCTGCCGAAAGTAGGCCGTATCGGGTAGAAACTGCTCCCACAAAGGCACTGAAAAGATCCACTTCAAGCGTAGCGTATTTACATTTGTGGTTTTGATCTGAGTCAGCTTACTATATCGATTCCCATTCAACCTGCCGTTATAGCTCAGCCAGTCTCCCATTTGCGGATGGAGAATTCTCAACCATGAAATCCCGCCGGGCTGCTCCTGGTTGATTGACTCGCTAACGCCTGGTTTTACGCCTGTCAGCCCGCTGAGATATGCGATCAGGTTTTCTAACTCCTTAGGGCTGGCAGTTGCCGGTGGCATCGGCGACTGCTTCTCCTGCTGGATCTCTAGAATGTCCGCTCCTCGCAACATGTGGAACTTCTGTTTTGTATCCTGCACCACGATCTCAAAATTACTCCTGCTTCGTGCGAAACCGCGGATCATCTTTCCATCTCGCAACCGCACTGTCACAAGGCCATAATCAGGCGTAGTGTGCGCATTGGGATGGAGTAACGACTGACGAATCTCGTCCACTCGCATCTCGAACCCTACATTCGACAGATCCGGACCTACAGCTCTCCCTCTCCCTTCAACCATGTGGCATGAAGAGCAGTTGCCTTGGCCAAAGAAATACTTCTCGCCTGCAGCCCGGTCGCCGGGTACAGCGGCTTCGGCGGCCGGTGAATTCAACGAGTAGACCATGGCGGCTAAAACATTGAGTTCGTCCGCCGGCAAATGAAAGGCTGGCATGCCTCCCGAGGGAACCCCGTTATAGATGACGCCGCGAATCCAGGCGACAGACCGCCCCCGAAGCTCTCGCAGCCCGGCAAGCCGCGGGGCGTGATCAGTACCATGAGCATCGGTTCCATGGCAACTCGCACAACGCACGGCGAATATTTTCGCAGCTCTTGCCGATTGCGGGGAGCTGATCGAGAGACTCTGGCCAAACACCAGGACGCCCCCCGGAAGGAACGCTACGAATGCTGCGGCAGTGGCAAGGCCGTGAAGTCGCTGAACCCAGGTACCAGCCAGGCGAAAACGATCACGAGGGATGGGGCGCGAACCATTTAGCTTATTGACCACATTCTTTCCTGTTCAGGAAGTCAACCTACGCGGTGAAGACGGGCTGGATGACGAACCGCTGCTCTTTGCTCCCTAGAACTATAGCCTCTTAACATCCGGCGCGATGTGCTTGCATCCGCTTTAACTGACGCGGAAATGAGCCCATTCACTGCTGAGATCCCTCATACGCTTCGTGCAGCGTTGACTTCAGGTAGTCGAGGTTCTCCTTAACCGCTGCCATGACCTCGGGAACCCTTGCCCGCGAAATTGCAATGCCACTCCGATCGGCGACGCCCGGAATGGCGTATTCTTGTTGGTACGAAATAGGCCCGTGGAAGTCCGTTTGCGCTAGCATGTTCAAAAACTCTCCCCACTGTGACATACCCTTCCCAAGTGCGCACGTTTCGTGATGCCATTTGTGCGGGCCAGTCTTCTTCCAAATAAAATCCTTCGCTGCGACCATCTTTAGCCGTGGCATGACAAGATGGGCCGACACCTTCCAGCAGCTAGCCTGCCCGTCCATCGTGGCCTGGGATAAATCATAATAAAACCCACACGAGCGGGGGTCGAGCGGCTCTATAACTCGTGCCATGTCCCATATTGCCGCCCCAATGTGACCAGGATGATTATGATATCCGACCTGAAGCCCATGTTCTCCTGCTAATTTCACTAGGCTGCGAAATTTCTCGCCGGTCTCATCCAGTTCCTTTAGCACATTGATGAGCTTGTAAGTGTAATAGCCAGGTTTTATATATGGGATCGAAAGCTTGCTAGCGGTCTCAATGATCGGTATCGCAGAAGGATCGTCCGCCGTAAGCAGCGCCGTCGTAATCATCGGCAGCTTCAGACCAGCATCGCGAATTGCCGCTGCCGCGCGCGGGAGGTCGGTTGTTACCCGTTCGGGAAGGACGTGCCCCCTAGGGCGAACTGTCAAATCGATTCCATCAAACCCGGCATTCTTGGCACTCTGCGCCAGTTCTCTCCAATTCAACTGAGGTACGGGCTTTGAAAAAAAGCAAAGCGTTCCCCGAAATGATCCTGGCCCATGCCCCGCTGCCACTGCGCTGCCTTCTGCAGGGAGTGAAACCGCCGGCGCCAGGGCCGCCGTGGATGCTAGTTCAAGAAACCCACGTCTCGACACACGATTATTTAGCATTTACAATTGCCTGCCTTCCCGACTTTCGCGCTCGTTGACCAGTCACTGTTCAACGGCCAGTACAGTGCCCTGATATTCAGCTTCATCTAGAACGTGAACTTGAGCGCCAGTTGTATAATTCGCGCGGCATTCAATGTAGAGCTCACCTGCCCTGCCGATGAACTATTAATGGCGCTGGAAGGCGCTGAAAAGGTAGGATGGTTCAGAATATTGAACATCTCTGCGCGGAATTGCAACTTTTTGGACTCCGTAATCGGGAAGTCTTTCATTACCGTAAAGTCCAGTTGCTTTAAACCGTCGGATCGCAGGATGTATAAACCAGCGTTCCCATAGGTATACTTCGCAGGAACAGCGAATGCATTGACACCGCTTGGATCGAGAGCACGACACGCGGAGTTTGTAGATACATAAAACCAGCAAGAAACATTCCCTACAATCGTTGGCGACCCAATGACATCAGGCCGCTGGCCAACCCCGGTATTGGCGATATCACCATTTATGGAAGGCGTAAAAGGCAGTCCGGAGCGAAGTGTCAATATTCCCGCCAGTTCCCACCCGTTGACGAGTTGGTTCGCCAACCCGTGCGCATTTCCCATGAATTCCCTGCCGCGTCCGAAAGGCAGAATATAATCAAAGCTTCCGGCAAACGTCTGTGGCATGTCGTAGCTGCACACGCCTCGACTAAACGGCTGTAACGCTAGAGTGGTGCCTTGCTCAGAAATACATTTTGAGTAACTGTAGGAAACAAGGCCGTTCAACCCATGCCAATTCCTTGCTGTATACTTCAACTGAAGCGCGTTATAGTTCGCGTTCAGCCCAAAGATCCCATTGGTGATAGAGCCCCATTGCGGGTAGGGTCGCCGTGACTGTATATCACCCGGTCCTGGTAATGGATCGTTGATTCTAGTATTTTGAAGCAAATGTGAAGTCTTATTTCCCACGTAGGCGACATCAAGTGACGTGCCGGAAGTCAGCTGCCGTTCGATCGCAAAATTCCATGAGTCCATCGCTTCGCTGCGAGCGACTATCGGCAAAGCGTTCATGTTCGGCGTAGCGCACGAAAGCGCCGCAAATCCGAAGGCGCATGGTTGACCAGGATTCGGATTTGGCAAAGGCGTAGTGGGTTGGCCCAAGAAGAAATCACCCCAGGTACGTGTAGGCGCTGCCGGAGGTCTGTCATTGAACACGGTTGATTGGGCAAAAAACGGCACCGTCTGAACGGTATTGTTTTCTATGCTGTTGTCTGGAAGAATGTAGAAGATCCCAAATGCGCCACGAAGGACGAAGTTGCTGCCGCCGAATGGGGTCCAGGCGAAGCCAATCCGCGGCGCCCAATTCTTCTGCATGGGCTGTATAGAGTCCGGCAAGCCCAAGGATTTAGTGTATTGGATACGATCGCTGAACAACGTCATGAGAGTCGGAGTCTGTGCTTGGACGCCGGGATCAATTGACGATGGAATAACTACTTTTCCAGTCGCTAAGTTGAATGCGCTTTTCTGGCCACGAATGCCATTATAAAAGCCATTCAAATTCAGCCGCAGTCCCAGGTTAAGGGTTAGATTGTGAGTCACACGATAGTCATCCTGCACATAAAAGCCCCAGAAATTCTCCCAATCTCCAAACAGCTGGTGAAAGGGGCTGCGGTTGACATTATCCGGATAGCCCAGAAGAAAGTCAGCAAAGGCATCTCCTGTGTAAGTGCCCACGAAGTCAAAGACGCCATCCGCGTCCTGTGATGCAATATAGGCCGCATCTACATGCATCAATGATGCTCCCATCTTTATATTATGCGGACCGCTCGAATAGCTCAAATCGTCAGCATATTGATAATCACGTATTCGGTTTTGCTTCGGTCGTTGATCGGCCGGCGCGCCCTGAAAGGTGGAATATCCGCTCAGTTCGATTTCCGGAAAGCCGGCGAGAGCCGTAGGAGCGGTGTCGCTAAAGCCCTGCGCTCCCGCTTCCTGATTGAAGTTTGTCCCTTGGAGTTCAGCGGCGAAATAAAAGTAACTGCGGTAGTAAGAAAAGCGGGCTTGATTAAGCCAGTGCGGGCTAAAAATATGGGTGAGCGATATTGACGGGTTCTGTGCACGACTATGCAGAGCGGTGGTGCCTAATGTGACGTAAGCGTTGGGATCGTCTTCCGTATTGTCGTTTACGGAATAGCGGCCTGCCAATTGTGTTGAGTCGGAGATTTGTTCGTCAATCCGAATATCACCTCGATATTCGCCTTGCAGCATGTTGTTCGTCAGCGCAGAGTAACTCGTTGACCCTCGAACCGTATTCGGTGTCGGCAAATAAGGGAGAAAAAATGTTGCCTGGGGCGATATAAGGCTAGGAGGTATGAGATTTCCTGCGAAGGGTTGGTAGTTGGCTGTGGGATTCACCAGTTGAACCGGCTTGTGTTCTTGCAGTAATTGGCTAAAATCGCCCCCTCGCT
>DASVGP010000177.1:0-4166 GCA_036379475.1 Bryobacteraceae bacterium
ATGGAGAAGTTGGCCGTCCACACCCGTTCGTCTCTGCCGCCAGTCAAACGAAACAGGTTCATCGGCTTCGATGGGCGCGCCTTCGAGCGTCAGCCCTTGCCATGTGTAATAGGCTCCGGTCGGCAACGCCAGCCGGAAACCGTGGCCGACTTTGACCGAGGTGGCGGAAAGCAGCCTGCCCGCGGTGCTTTCCCCCACAATGGTTGCCAGATTGTTTTCCTTCGCAAAGGCAACGATTATCTCGGCGGCGCTCGCCGTATGGCGGTCAACAAGCAGAGCAATCCTTCCATGGAACCGCTTGAGTCCCAGCCCTTCAGTCTGAAGGACGATAGGTTTGTCGGCCAGCATCGCAGGCCCGAACCGCAAGGCGAGAAGCCATAGGGCTTTTTCCGAGGAAGGAATGCGCGAGAATCGGGGAAACTTCTGTTTTTCCGATTCCAGATTTACCCCAACGCGACGCCGGTCGAGCGCAAACCCTACAGGAATCCTGTCGGGCGTGAGCAGGCTCATCACACGGAGCGCTCCCAGACCTCCGCCGGTGTTGCCGCGCAGGTCAATCACCAGGCAGTCGATGATTCCGAGTTTACGGACGGCCTCGGAGATTTCCTCGGCTACGGCCACGCCGACTAGGCCGGGAAAGGCGGCGACCTTGAGATAACCGATCCTGTCTCCCAGATGCCGCGATTCGACCAGGGTGGGATTTGCGTAGTGCAGCTTCTTTCCACGGGGCCGGGCGACATGGGCCGTAATCACGCGCCGCCGGTCGTTCTTGTCGACGATCTCGAGCTTCGTCTGTTGGCCCATCGGAAAAACCGGGTGCTCCGGCGGACGAATCTCCTTACCGTCCACGCTCAGCAGGATGTCTCCCGGTTGAATTCCGGCTACGGCTGCCGCGCCCCCGGAGTGAACATCCTGAAAGATCCAGCGGCTTCCGAATGGCGTTTCGTCGGACATATAACTTGCGCTCAGCGCCGCCCGGCTCGAAGCCCTGCGGGCGCTGGCGTGGAAGAAGCCGAGGTGCGAGCTGTGCAGATACTCAAGCAGCCCGCTCATTGACTCCTCAAAGCGGTCCGCATCCTCGGCGCCTTCGATCCGTGAACGATAAGATTCGACTACCGCGTCCCATTCCCCGTTCAGCTTTTCCGGGGCGTAGAAGCGCTTATGAAGCGCGGAGAGAACCTTCTCAAGAATGGCGTGCCGGTCATGCGCAGTAAGTTGGATCATGGTCGCGGGATTGCTGGTGTGCTGCGATGTCATTGCACGTTCCTCGAAGAATCGAGATTGCCGCCGGACTTCTGAACGATGCCGCCGTTTGGATCGCCGTCGAGCACAAAGCCCGCCCAGTAATAAGGAGGCGCGCCTTCGCGCAGCATCTCCAGTTGGGCCTGCCGCAGCGCCTCCGCCTTTTCCTCGTGGCGAGCAAGCTGTGCGTAGAAGGTTGTCATCAGATGCGCGGTCGCTTGGTCTTCGACCTTCCACAGGGTCGCTACAACACTCTGCGCCCCCGCATCGAGGAACGCATTTTCGATATCCGCCACCCCTTCTTCGCCGACCGGCCCCACGCCGGTGTCACAGGCGGACAGCGTGACCAGGCTGGCGTTAAGATGCAGATTCCGAATCTCGCGCACCTCAAGCAGTCCGTCATCGATGGGCGGACGCTCCGGCGCGAAAATCAGCGCGGAACGAGCGGGAAACTCCGGATTCACGTAGCCGTGAAGAGCCAGATCCATCACACTGTAGCGGGCCAGCGGAAGATGCTTGAAGTTTGTCTCCGTTGCCTGCGCTCCCAGAAGAAGAGTGTCCGGCTGGGGAAGGTCTTTGGCAATGGTTTCGACCTCATACCGGCTCTCCGGCAGGGCAACGAACTCGCTCCGTTCCGGCCCTCGAATGGCCCGCCGGGTACTGGCGATGAGCGTGGTTTTCGGGGAGTGACTGATCCAGGCCGCAACTCCCAAATAAGCCAGATTGTCCTCTCGTACCGAATTCTCACGATGCCTCAGAATATCGAATACGGTTCCCGATGGAACTGTTGTTACTTGATGTGACTCCAGAAGATAATGGCCGTCATTCACCAGGGCCGAAAAGGGCAACAGATCGAGCTTCCCGTCCGGCACCACGATCAATGCCCGTTTCTCGCGGACTTCCGGAATCCCGCCCAGCAGTTCGTCAAAAAGCCGCTGACCCAGCGTCGGGTCGGCCTGCTGCCGTATCAGCTCGGATCGATACTTCCCCGCGTCCTGATCGAGAACGCTCTTTGAAGGCAACATATAGCACCGGAGCGTGTCCCGTGTTATTGCGAGCACGTAGGATTGCGGGTTGGCCAGCACGTATTCGAGGAACACCTCCGAGGCGTTGAGATCGCTTTCGAGACGCGCAACGGCGACGGGTTTCGGCGGCGTACTATCCGCTGGGATACTGGGGTTCAGTTGTTGCTCCGCACCATAGATCGCATGGAGGATTCGGCCTCTTGCCGCGGCATTATCGGTATTGAGCAGCGCGACATTCAATGCCGTCAAATGCCGATCCACCGGGTTCGGCTCGTGCGGCGCGACGACGGCATGATCCGTCAGCGCCTGGACTTCCACCCGCCCCCGCGCCCGCTCAATCGCCCGGAAGGCATCGGTCAGCTTGCCCTGACGGACAAGAGAGGCGAAGTACCCCGCATACACCTCGCTTAGGTCATTCAACAGGTGACGCTCAATCGAGGGTGTCGGCGCTTTGCTCAGAAGCGCGTCCAGCATGTCCGCGCTCTTCTCGTAGAGGGCATTGGACATCTTCACATTCCCGAGCCTGGCCATAATCCGCGCCTTGAGCGCCAAATCCCTCGGAACGAAGTACATCTCATCGGGAATCTGCTCGTTCGCTTGAATCGCTTCATTCACCGCGTTGAGCGCTGGCTTCAGATTCCCCTGATGCAGATAGGCTTCCGCCAGCAATCCCTCCACTTGCGTCAGCCCCCGCCAATAGGAAAGCTGCTTCGCGTAGCGGGCGGACTCGACCAGATCAGAAATCGCCGGACCCCACTGACCGGCGCTTTCGTAGACAGCGGCTCTTACCTGATACAACTCGTAGAGATGCCCGGCGAGGTGGTAGCGGGACACTTTTTGCAGTTCCGCCGCGGCCAGAGCCAGCGCCTCCTTGTTTCTGCCCAGTCCGCTGAGAGCTTCGATTTTCGCCGTGATGGCGATCGATGGATACGCGGCGTCGGGAGTGTCTTTTGCCACCCGGATCGCTTCATTGAGCGGATCGAGTGCTTCCTGATACTTATGCAGTTCCACCAGTCCCGCGCCGTACACGCTGGCGTAGCGAATGTGCGCGGCGGGGTCGGCAACCCTGGCCACCGTCCATGCCCGCACCACGTCCTTCTTCGCCGTTCCAATATCGCCGAGCAGAAAGGCCGCAATCCCCTGCTCGCCGACCGCGCGCGAGGCCAGCAGAAAATGGTGCTGCCGAAGGGCCAGTGTTTCGACCGCAGCCCAGGTCTTGCGCGCCATCCCCGCGTCGTAGTTGGTTTCGAGCATCCCGAGGATGGTCAGGATGCGAAGCCGCGTTTCGGGGTCATGCGCCTCCGGCAGCGTCAGATCATGGCGAAGCAACGCGATTTGAGCGGGGATTGTGACTGAGGATTCGCTCTCCGCGGGCATCTCGCTGACCTGGGCGTAGAGGGCTTTCGAGAACTGGCCTTTCTGCCGAAGCCCCACCTCTGCTTGGCGATAGAGAGGCGCAGCCATGATCCAACTGTTGAGCCACGACAAATGATCGGCTCGCGCAAGCAGCGCCTCCGGTGAGTGGGAATCCCTCCGGTGGAGGGCGTGATATCCCACCGCGCCCAGCGAGGCGACCGCAAGCAAACCGGCGGCAATGCGAAGGGGGAGGGGAGCAGCAATTCGCATGGCGATCCAGCTAGAGCAAAACCAGAGTTGCTGTGTCTTATTGAGTTTCGTGCAGGGTCGCCGCTCCCTGATGGTCGCGTCGACTCGAATACCGTGGCTTCGGGATACATCTACTCTGGTTTTGCTGTATCTGGTTGCCAATGGTGACAGGTTCCAACAAATAATTCAAATCAGACTATGTTTAGCATCGCAACAGACATAAACGAGGTGGGCGGCATGCGTCATCGGGATTGACAGAATCAGAGGCGCAAGGAATGCCAGTCGGAATGGATT
>DASVGP010000178.1:0-59271 GCA_036379475.1 Bryobacteraceae bacterium
ATTGCCTCAGCAAATTGTGGTACACGCCAGTAAGATGCACCGGCGAGGGATGCTGCGGCAAGTCACGATTCAGGCGCTGGATCGCGACATCCAAATCGAACAGCAGCGCGCGCTGCCCGTCGTCACGGATCATGCTTTGGATCCAAAAGAAAGAGGAAATGCGGGCGCCACGCGTCACTGGCCGGACATGGTGCAGGCTGGTCGCCGGATAAAGCACCATATGTCCGGCCGGGAGTTTCACGGTGTGCGTGCCGTATGTATCTTCGACGGTCAACTCGCCGCCGTCGTATTCGTCCGGCTGCGAAAGAAAAAGCGTCGCGGAAAGATCGGTCCGAATGCGATGCGCAGTTCCGGTTACTTGCCGTATCGCGTTATCGACGTGCGTGCCGAACGATTGCCCGCCCTGATAGCGGTTGAACAGAGGCGGGAACACCCGTGCGGGCAGGGCTGCCGAAATGAACAGCGCATTCTGGCCCAGCGCATTCAAAATCATGTCGCCGATTTGCCTCGCCGCCGGATGGTCTTCCGGGATCTGCAAATTGTCCTTTGCTCGTGCGGATTGATGACCTGCTGTAGCGCGGCCATCCGCCCACTCCGCCTGTTCCAGCATCTGCCTTGCTTGCGCGACCTGCTCGGAGCCCAGCACTTCCGGTACTGCTAATAGCATTCCTTTTCTTCTTTCTTTTCAGAACTTGAACTTCAACCCGATGAGCGCCGAACGGCCAGGTCCCGGCACGATGTGATCATGATAAAGCTGGTCGTAATAATAGCGGTTGGCCATGTTGTATACGTTCGCCTGAATATCGAAGTGTTCGGCAACTGGATAACTCGCCATCGCGTTGAACACCCAATATCGAGGCGCCTCTTGCAGCAAGCCCGTGGTTGGATCGAGCGGCTCGGTATCGCTTGCCGTGCGGCTGGATTCGTAATCCGCCCCCAGGCCGAGCTCGACACGATGCGGCAGGCGGTAAGTGCTCCAGAAGTCGAAGCTATTTTTTGGAACGTTGGCGAGTGGATAACCGATCGCTTCCGGATAGAATTCCGAGCCGACGACCTTACTGTCCAGGTAGGCGTAACTGGCAAGGACGTCCCAGCGGCTTGTGAGCCTTCCGCGAATATCGAATTCCGCGCCGCTTACGCGCTGATCGCCTCCAAGCACATACAAGAGTGAGTTGTCCGGATCTTGCTCGCGCGCATTTTCTTTCGTGGTACGAAACCACGAGCTATTGACGGCCAGTCTGCCTTGGTCGAACTCCCATTTCGTGCCGAATTCATAACTCCGGTTCGTTTCGGGAGGAAGGTTTGCGGTTCCAGCACTCAGGGAAAGCGCTTCCGCCGACGGATTGAAAGATGTTCCCGCATCGAAATACAGGCTGCCGATGGGAACAGGGTGGTAGACCAGCGCCACCCTCCAGGTCGGTTTTTGATCCACGCGTTCAAAATTCGAGGCCGGAGTGACCGTCTGTAGATAGGTGTCGTCGAATCGATCGAATCGAAGCCCGCCGGTCAGCTCCCATTTCCGCCCGAACTTAACCGTGTCGATCGCATATAGACCAGCCGTAAGAGCCGTGTCGTATACCTGCGACCGCATCGTGACACCCGGATTGATCGATTCGCTCGGATCCGGATCGAGAAGGCTCGTCATGGGCGCCGTGTAATTACGGCGTATGGGATCGGACGTTTCTCTTCCGCCTTCGACTCCGGTTACAAAGGTGTGACGCAGAAATCCGGTTTCAAAGTGCGCGGTAAGGTCCAATTGATCATCGAGAAATGTGTTTGTACTTTGATTGGCCAGTTCACTCCGCTTGACCAGGATGTCGCTTAATGGTGTGGATAAACTGAGGGCGCCTGACCCGCTTGTTTGCAATCTGGGTACGGTGACAACAATGTCGTCCGCATAATTGGCATACCGCACCTGGTTACGCATAGTTATATGGCTGTTGATATCGTGCTCAACACAAACCGTTCCGATATCGGCATAGGCCCGCAGAAAATTATCATTCTCCAAACCGTAGTAGTTGGAATGATTTGCCGGCGCCGGTCCGTTAAAGAGCCACGGGATTCCGTAATCCGGAATATCGTCCTCGTTCTGGTGAAAGTAACTGAAAATGAGCCGTGTGGGCGTGCCAAGACCAAGCGCGAGCGAGGGCGCAAAGCCATCGCGCCGGTTTTCCGCCACATCTCTGCCCGCAACGCCGCCGATATCGCCCATCGCGTTCATGCGAAACGCCGCTCCCGAACCCAATGCCGGCACGGGAATGTTCACGTCCACGGTGGCGCGTCTTGTGGCATCGGTGCCGAAATCCAAATCGCCGGAAAAGAAACGGTCCAGGTCCGGCGTCTTGCTCGCCTGATTCACCACGCCGCCGGTTGAGCCTCTGCCGAAAATGACCGAGGCCGGACCTTTGAGCACTTCCACTTCCTGCGCATTGAACGGATCACGATAATAGTTGCCAACATCGCGCATGCCGTCGATGTACAGATCGTCGCGCGCGGAAAACCCGCGAATGGTCAGGTTGTCGCCCTGCGCACCACCCTCGCCAGCCGCCAAACTGATTCCCGCTACGTTGCGCAAAGCATCGCGAAGCGTGGTATTCGCCTGCTGTTGCATCACCTGGTGCGGTACCACATCGATGGTTTGGGCGATGTCTTCGAGAGGCTTTGGGAATCTCGAAATGGACGTGGCTAGCTCGGGAATTTTAGCGGTGACATCGATGGAGGTCAAGGCACTCTGAAAATCCAGTTCGATGGCGTTGGGCTTCACGAAACGATACGTCACGCCGGTGTTCGAGAAGATCCGCTCGAGCGCCTCGTTCACTGTTAGCAAGCCGGTAACCCCGGGCGATTGCACATTCAGAATTTCCGCATTCGCAGCAGTAGATTTCACGCCGCTGACGGCCTTGAACGCCTGTAGAACATCTCCAAACTTTCCAGGCGGAATGTTGTAACGCCGCACCGGAAGCGTCGCGATTTGCCCGGGATGGCCGCGCCGCCCGCCCGGCGGACTCTCTTGCGCCAGCGCAATTTTTCCGCTTCCCGTAGCCGCATATGCAGCCAGAGTGCCCATGGCGATCCAGCGCCGCGGCTTCTTGATTCGTTTCGCTGCCACCCGCGATTCTCCTTTGCCGGTTCCGACCGGTGTATTGAAAATCTCGAGCTGGCGGGCCTACAATCGGAAGGTCGCCAGCCCTTGCTGTCGATTAGCCAAGCCCGGGCGCTGCTCCGCCAAGAGTTTCGGCGCCTGGAGCTTGGATTTTTTGGCGATCCGGCTATATCGGACCGTAATGGTCCATGATAGAGCCTCACCACTGGCTGTGTCAATACCTTTTCTGTGGTGTAGTCAGCCAGCCGCGCGCTTCCAGCACGCGGCGGAAGCCGGGAGTTTGCAGCGAGACTGGCGGGAAATAGGATCCCGCCGGCGTCCGCACCCACACGGCGCCGGTTCGCTTGCGCTCTTCGGGCGTGGTGAAGCGATATTCGTAGAGCATCGCGCGCACATACTTCGGCGGGGCGTTCGGAAACGGATTGTTGCGCAGCAGGCCGAGCACGGCGCGGTCGTTCTCCAGCAGTTTCGCCATGAAATTCACGAACCAGGGGTAATTTTGATAGCTGCCCATGGCCGCAAACCACATCAGCCAGTCCAGCCGCAAATGATAGGGCGCGATTTGCGGCGGACGATAGTTCACATCGCCCGGTTTGCCTTTGAATTCGTATTCGCGCCATCGGGTTGCCGGCGTAATGACGGCATCGGCAGTCCCTTCGATGATGACTTCGTAGCGCGTCCGCGTGATGCTGCCAAAGGCGCCGTAAGAGCCGACCAGGTGCAGCGAATTGAAGCTGGTATTCATGACTTGGCGCGAGGAGATCATGTTCACCACAACCGGAATGCTCATGAGCGCTACCAGGACGAGCATCCCAATGTTGGCGAATTTTAATGTAGGGCCGGCGGAGTGCAAGACCGGCGTGACGGCATGAAAGAATTTTCCGTCCAAAGTGGAGAACGCAAGCACAACGGTGAGCCAATTCAACCAGGAGAGATTGCCGCTCGCGATGATGGTCAGTTGAAACAAGATCGTGATCAGGCCCGCAATACCGGCGATCGGCTGCGGCAGAAAAAGCAGAAATGGAATCAGCAGTTCCGCCAAGTGATTGAACAGCACGCCGCCCCGATTCAGCCAGCGCGGCGCCCAATGGAAATACCAACTCAGCGGATTGGGCATGGGCTGGGTTTGGTAATAATAGTCGAGGCAGGTGAGATGGCGCCAGCAGGGGTCGCCGCGAAGCTTGATCAAGCCGGCGCCAAACATAACCCGAAACAGAAGCCAGCGGAAAAACCAAACGCTGATCTGCGGCGGCGCAACTTTCGAGCCACCCATGAATATGGCGAAAAAGCAGGCTTCAAGCAGGATCGATTCCCAGCCGAAGGCGTAAAACGTCTGGCCCACGTTGACAAACGACAAGTAGAGGATGTAAATGGCGATCCAGACCGCCGCGATGAAGCCGGTCCCGAAGCGCTGCGGAATGCCGGCGATGACCAGGCAGGAAAGAATCAGGCCAATCCAGGCCGCAGCCGTGAAGGCGGGATTGCGCGGAAAAAGATAGAAAATGCTGGGCGCTTGGCGGAAGGAGACTTGCTTGACGAAAAGCTGGACCGGCAGCAGGCCGCGTTCTCCGAGCAACGGCTTGAATTGATTCAGCGCCACCAGAAACGCGATCAGGCAGATAACACCGAGGCCGCGATAGAGCAGCAGGCGGGTAAGCCAATAGCCCGGAAGGTCCGCGGCGACGGAAGCGGGCGCAGGCGCGATCACTTCCTCAAGATAAGCCGAAAGAGCATCCGGATGGCGGACGGCAAAGCCGTCGCTTCCGAACGCCCGCTGATCCTTGGCTTACCATAAATGCGAGTATGCGTCTAATATCCATGGAGCATGTTGTTGAAGCAAACCAGGCCTAAGATGGATCTGAAGAGAATCGTCTGCCTCTTGAGCGTCGTGCCGGCCGGGGCCGTCGCCGCCTTCTGCCAGCATCCCGATGTGCAAACCATCATTCAAAGGTCGGTGCAGGCGAACCAGCGGGATTTTGCCGCGGCTCCCAATTATTCCTATGACGAGTGCGATAAAGTTGCCCAAGGCACCAGAACCTATCGCGTCATGATGATCGACGGCTCGCCCTACAATCACCTGATCGCGGTGAACAAAAAGGCGCTCCCGGAGGCGAAGGCGCGTCAGCAGGAGCAGCAGCTCCAACAGGAAATCGCCAAACGGAAATCCGAGAGCACCGCGGACCGGAAGAAGCGGATCTCCAGCTATGAAAGGGACCGCAAGCGCGATCACACTATGCTCGATCAAATGGCCTTGGCATTTAACTTCGAGCTGTTGGGAAACAGGAAATTGGGCGGTCGCGATGTGTATTATCTGAAAGCGACGCCGCGGCCGGGATATAAACCGCCCAGCATGGATGCGCAAGTTCTTACCGGCATGACGGGCCACCTGTGGATCGATAGAAACACGTTTCAGTGGATAAAGGTCACCGCGCGAGTCATGAAACCAGTCACGATCGAAGGTTTTTTGGCCCAAGTGGAGCCTGGGACCAACTTCGAACTTGAAATGATGCCGGTCGGAGATGGCATCTGGCTGGAGAAGCATTACTCCATGCACGCGCACTCCAAGGTTCTGTTTCTTTTCAACCGTTCCTCTTCCGAGGAGGAATGGTACTCCAATTACAAGCGTATCAGCGGCTCGAACCAGGAAACGCGGGCCTCACGCTAGCCGACGAGCTGGAGTATATTGTCCACAAGCTAACTATTGCCGATTCGGACGGAGCTCGTCCGGTTGGTGGGCTGTAGAATACGATCGTGAATATTGGGATATTCGGACTAGGCTTTATGGGCGCGGCGCACATGCAGGCTTACGCAAAGCTCGCCAACGCGACTGTGGCCGCGGTGTGCAGCCGCAACGAGCAAGCGCTCTCTGGGGATTTGAGCGCCATTCAGGGAAATATCGCCGGAACTGCCGCTCGGTACGATTTTTCTTCGGTAAGGAAGTACCGCGACTGGCACGATCTGGCGGCGGACGGGGGCATCGATGCCGTCGATATCTGCGCTCCGACGGATTTGCACGCGCCCATGGCACTGGCGGCGCTCGCGGCGGGCAAGCATGTTTTTTGCGAAAAGCCGATGGCGCTCTCCACCGCTGATTGCGATCGCATGATGGATGCCGCGAAGCGGAGCCACCGCGTGCTCATGATCGGCCACGTGCTGCGGTTTTGGCCGGAATACGAGGTTCTGGCTGACTTCGTCAAGTCCGCGCAGTATGGCCGTGTGCTTTCGGCGACTTTTACCCGAAGCTGCGGCCTGCCTGACTGGAGCGCGTGGCTGCCGGTTGAGGAGCGCAGCGGCGGCGCGGTCGTCGACCTGCTCATTCACGATATCGACCAGGCGCTCGCGTTGTTCGGCGTTCCGGAGCGTGTCTCCGCGAAGAGGCTCGGCAGCACGGATGCCGTTACGGCTTCCCTGCTCTACTCTGGCGGCCCGGAGGTCCGGGTTCAAGGCGGCTGGTTTCCACCTGGGACCCCGCTTTCCATGGGCTTTCAGGTTCGCGCCGAACGCGCCGAACTTCGCTTCGGCCCAGACGGCCTTTCTTTGAACGCTTCGGGCTCAAGCTCGAATCTGAGCCGGGAACGTAAGCAGCCGGAAGAAATTTATCGAAAAGAACTGGCTTATTTTATGAACTGCTGGGAAACCGGTGCCTCGCCTACTCGCTGCCCGCCGGAAGAATCCGCAATGGCGTTGAAACTGGCGCTGCTGATAAAAGAGTCCAGAGCTAAAGAAGGAGAGCAGATCAAATGCTCGGTTTAGAAGACTTGGAAATTGGTTTGCTTCTCTGGGGCGGTGCAGACCCGGGCGAGACCCTGGATCAGATGAAGCGGTTTCGCTTGCGCGCCGGGCAGCTTGGCGTTGGCGGCGACTTGCAACTCGACGGCGCAGCCGAAAAATGGGATCGGGCGCTCACGGCCGCGCAATGCGTCATGATCACCGGGGTTTGCGCATACGAGGGCGAAAGCTATGCCGACGTGCCAACCGTGCAGCGTACCGTCGGACTGGTCCCCGAGTCTACTCGCAACGAGCGAATCGCGCGCACCAAAGCTGTTGCGGATTTCGCCGCCGATCTGGCCATCGACAGCGTTGCTTGCCACATCGGCTTCGTTCCGCACGATCGAACCAGCGCGGTTTATTCCGGGGTGCGCGACGTGGCGCGCGAAATCTGCGATTACTGCGGCGAACGGGGCGAGAGCTTCGCGCTCGAAACCGGTCAAGAACCGGCGAAAGTCCTGCTGCAATTTATCGAAGATGTCGACCGGCCCAATCTGAAGATCAACTTCGATCCCGCTAACATGATTCTCTACGGCACCGGCGATCCGATCGAGGCGCTGGACGTCCTCGCGGCCCATGTGATTTCGGTGCATTGCAAAGACGGCGATTGGCCGCCGCGCGACCAGCCCGAAGCGCTTGGAACCGAGCGCCCGCTCGGCGACGGCAGCGTGGATATTCCAAAATTCATTGCAAAATTGAAAGAAGTCGGCTATAAAGGCGTGCTTACGATCGAGCGGGAGGGGGAACCGGACCCGCGCAGGCGCGAGGAGGACATCCGCCGCGCCATCACATTGTTGCGGCCGCTCCGGCATGGCACGAGTTCTGCAAGGACATAGTGGCCACAAGAAGGCGAGTCTTAGATATAGATTAAAATGCAAGGCTACTTTCGCCCGCAAAAAACGCACACTTCAATCCCGCCCATCACCGCCCGGCCCGGCATGGCGACTCCATAGACCGGCTCGTAAAACGTGTCGGTCAGATTCGTGAAGCGGATATAAGGCCGGATGGGCGGCCGTGTCCAGGCAACATTGGCGTCGATAAGCGCATAGGCCTTGCGCTGGTATTGATTGACCACCCCGACGCGCACTCGCGCGATCCATCCTCGCGGCAAAACGCGCTCCCAGGAGACGGCGGCCTGCTGGGTCGGATAGTTGAACGCGTATTTCGACTGATAACCGTCGAGTGCGGCCTTAGCTCCGTGCAACCCGGTATATTCGACGCGCACTGTCTGCGCATGCGGCAGAGAAACGGCAAGCGAAGCTTCCCAGCCTGTGAAGACCAATCGATCGAAATTCATGGCCTGCCAGATGGCGTTTGAATTGGCGCGGATATAGTCGATATCGTTGCGGTCGCGGCGCTGGAAAACCGTGAAAGCCGCGCGCCAGTGCGGATGCAAATCCCAGTCCAGCCCGCCTTCGTAATCGACGGCGCGTTCGGGCTTGAGGTTCGGATTGCCTATGTTCGCCGGATCGTGATAATAGAGATCAGTGTAATTCGGCAGGCGGAAGGCGCGGCTGGCGGCTGCACTCAGCTTCAGTTTCGAAGAAAGCCAAAAGCCGGCGCTTACGTTCGGCACGAAGATGCTACCGCCGCTCCCGAATCCGCTGTAAAACTCTTCGCGTGCCCCCGCATTGAAGGAAAATCTTCGCAGCGCGCGCACATCGAGCCCGCCATAGACCGCGCCCTGCGTCCGCGAATGCCGGCCCAGATTATTACTTGCGACGCGATCGCCCAAGCCTTCCGCTCCGTAATAAATGCTGGCATTGCGCGCTAGGGGATCCTCCCGCCGCAGCGCCAGCTCCCAGTTATCGTCGATGTGCCGGTTGGTGTAGAAACTGGGATTGGTCCGCAAAAGGACATACAGATCCGAATGGCGGCGATAGGCGAATTGAAAAATCGTGCGCTTGCCTAGGTCCTGCGAGAGCGTTGCGAGCCAGGTCTTGGTTCGCTCCCAGGAATTGTAATTGCCGTAGAACTGATTGGCACCGAACGGACGATCGGAATAGCCCAGATAGAGGCGGGTCAGGCCGAGATTTGTCCGCAGCCAGGTTTGCGATCCACCAATCAGGTTGCGGTAGTCGCGATCGTCCATGAAGCCTTCGGAAAGCTCGCGTTCGAAGGAAAACTGCTGCGAGAGCAGGCCCTGGTGAAAAGAGAGAAATCCGCTCTGTGCATTCGTGCCGAAGCTTCCGTAGCCGCCGCGGAGAACGAGCTCCACCGAATTTTCGCTCGGCTGCCGCGTAACGATGTTGATCGCTCCGGCGACTGCATCCGAGCCATAGAGCGTCGATCCGGAGCCGCGCAGAATTTCAAGTCGCCCGACGGCGTCGAGGGGCACCGGAATATCGGAATCGTAATGCGCCGACTGCGTATCGTTCAGCCGGATGCCGTCCAGCAGAAACAGCGTCTGCTCAAACGTGCCGCCGCGAATCGAGATGTCGTCTTGAATGCCGCCCGGAGCCCGTGACTGCACCTGCACCGAAGAATCCAGATCCAAGACATCCGCGAGACTTCCGAACAGCACGACGGAATTGCGCAGCGAATAGACATTGACCGAGCGGTCCGATTCCTCAAGCGGAACCGGCATCGCCGTCCCGGTCACGACCACTACAGTCTTCTGCGGCGGCAGTTTTGGTTTTTGCGCATACAGACAAACGCTCAGCGCAAACGCTGCAATTGTGATTCTTTGCATCCCCGCTTCGCGCGTCTAACTTGCCTTTAAACCCAGCGCTTCCAGATATCCTTGATTCACCTTGCAGGCTGCAAACGGAATATTCTCGAGCAAACTGCGCAGCGCACTCCGGCAATGCTGCATGAGAGGCCGCGCCGCGACCAGTTTCTCCGCGTTGCCGGTTCGCTGCGGTAACTGCGCAAACTTCACGATTTCATCCCAGTACTCAGGCTTTGGAATCGAGACCACACACGATGTGCTGTCCATCTTTTTGTACGGCCAAAAACACCAGCCGATACCGTTTTTGTCGAGCAAGTTCCTGAACTGGTGAATCCATTCGTCCGTATTCTCGCCCGATTCGCCGAGCCAGATCGGCACGTTGTAACCGTCGCGATAATCGACATACTGCTGAATGGCTTTCTGTCCCGGCGGCATCCAGTAGCGGTGAAATTCGTAAATGGAGTTTGCGTCGAAGGGCGGACCGAAGACTTTAAAATTGGTATCCCACTGTGCCGCTTCCAAAATAATGCAGTGATTCGGATCGACTTCCCGGATGATCTTGGTCACGCGGCGGTACAGCGGCTCTAACTTGTCATTGTATTTCCGTAGACGCGGCCATTGCGGAATTGGCTCATTCAGTAAGTCGTATCCCAAAATCGTCGGCTCGTCGCGGTAATGCTGCGCAATGCGGCGCCAGGTGTCGCCCAGCAGTTTCTGCTCTTCCTCGCTGTCGTAAAGCCAGGGATAGCACCAACTATCGTCGATATTCGATCCGGTCTGGCCTCCGGGCGCACAGTGCATATCTAACACGACCCAGATGCGAGCGCTGCGGCATGCGGCGACAATCGGATCGAGAACTTCGAACCCTGGACTTCCCGGCTGGAAGAATTTGTAATGCAGCGGTATGCGGACCGAATTCAAGCCGGATTGGCTAATGAATTGAATGTCGCTCTCGGTGATGTAGTTTCGCCGGTACATTTCCCAAAATTCCGACGCGGCAGCGGGTCCAATCAGTTCATTGAAGAGAGCTTCGATTTCGCGTACCGATTGCGGGCCGTCCTTGAAGTGGAACATGTATCCTTCCGGCTCGAACCAGTTGCCCAGATTGATCCCGCGCAGACGCAGCGTGCCGCCATCGGGCGCGAGAATATTCTTGCCGCTCGTCTTGACAAAACGGGCGGTACTCTCCTGCTCTTGAGAAAGAGCGACCCGCGCAGCGCCCACTGCAAGCGATGCACCCAGGAATCGCCGGCGCGATGCATTCATAGGCGAAGTGTATCAGCACCCGCTGCTTGAATCCGGCATTCTGCAACTCGCCGGTTCCGAGCGGTCGCTGACCGAATCTCGCTCGCTCCAGCGAGTCGAAACGGCTACGATTCCGCCATGGAGACACAAATGAAACCGTATCGAGGAATAGGAATGGAGGGGATGATTGCCCGCTGGTATTCCTCCCAGACCAAGCACGCCTTGTCCGATTTCGAGTTGCTGGCGCAGCGCGTTGCGGAACAAATTCCCGAGCGCGCCAAGGTACTCGAAGTTGCGCCCGGGCCGGGTTACTTTGCAGTCGAATTGGCACGGTTGGACGATTTTGAAGTCACGGGCCTCGACATCAGCCGAACTTTTATCGATATCGCGCGGGAGAACGCCAGGGCCGCTGGAGTGCGGATCGACTTCCGGCACGGCAGCGTATCGGAGATGCCGTTTGCCGCCGATCGCTTTGACTTCCTGCTCTGCCGCGCGGCATTCAAAAACTTCACTGAGCCGGTACGCGCGCTGAACGAAATGTACCGTGTGCTGAAGCCAGGCGGAAAGGCGTGGATCATAGACCTTCGTCGCGAGGCCTCACCACAAGAAATCAATCATGCAGTGGACGCGATGCGTTTGGGCGGCATGAACGGAATCATCACCAAGCTCACCTTCCGCTTCATGCTGCTCAAGAGAGCTTATTCGAAGCCGGAATTTGAAAGCCTGCTAGCGCAAACTCGCTTTCAAAGCGGAGAAATCCGGCAAGACTCCATCGGATTTGAGGCGGAGCTTACGAAAAGCTCCTCCGCTGAACGAGAGTATGCCGAATCCGAGCCGGGAGCGTGAGCGACCGGATCGGCGCGGACCTCGCTCATGCTCGGGACTCGGTTTCGACGTAGGCTTGCAGCCAGCCAAGGATCTGAGGCCATCCTTTATGACTGGTCCGGGAACTCTCTGTCACCAGGCCCGAATGCGTTAGGCGGACCTTGGTAACTCCGGAGCTTTCTTCGAGCTCGAATCGCACCACGCTCTCGGTCGCATCGCCCTGCCAGTTAGGCAGCCACGTGAAGACGAGCAATCGCGGCCGCTCAATCTCGCGGTATTCTCCAGAGACGCGAAAAGGCCTGCCGCCGACTCCCGAGCCTCGCATAGACCACTTACCGCCCGGACGCAGATCGGACTCCACCTGCTCGGTTTCGAATCTTCCCGCTGATCCCCACCAGCTAACCCGTTGGGCGGGATTCACCAACGCCTCGAAAATTCGTTCCGCGGAACCTCGTATCTCGATTTCCTGAACGATCGTATCGCTTGCACTTGTTAGATTCATGATTTCCTTTCCTTACGGTCTTCTCGATTCTGGACTCCCGTGTTTTCGACATAATGCTTAAGGGATCGGAGGCTTTCAGCCCAGAACACTTCGTAATCTCGCAGCCAATGGTCCACGGTGCGGAGCGGTTTCGCATTCAAGCCGCAGATGCTGGCTGTTCCATGCTTGTGCGTAACCACCAAACCCGCCGAGCGCAGCAGGCGGAGATGCTTGGAGATCGCCGGGCGGCTGGTTCGAAAATTCGCCGCGATTTCTCCCACCGTCTGTTGCCGGTGGCGTAATAGCCCAAGAATTTCCCGGCGGGTCGGATCGGCGATCGCTCGGAAAATCACATCGTTGTGTTTGCGTCCTACCGTAACCATCTGGTTACCATCATTGTAACCGTTCGGTTACGAGTTGTCAACGAAATTGGCTGGCGGCTACTCTGGTTAGCGGACGAGGTAAGTGAAATGGCCCTGAATACGGAAACCCTAAAGAACATTCCTCTGTTTGCTCTGCTGGACGACGAAGAAATGGCCGTGCTGGCGGGGCAGGTTGAGATGAAGACGTTCGCGCCGCGGCAGCGCATCTATAAGCTTGGCGACCGGCCGCGCCAGGCTTACGTTGTTGTCTCGGGAGCGGTACAGGTCAGCACGGTGGACGAGGACGGCCAGGAGGTGATCGTGGATCAGCCGGGCGCGGGCGAGTTTTTCGGTTTCGCCTCGATGATGGACGAGACGCCGCACCAAACCAGTGCCACCGCGCTTCAGGAGACGGAGTGCATCGAGATCGACCGCCACGACATAACAGTCCTGTTGCAGCGGAAGCCGATGGCCGGCATGGATCTGCTCACCGTGCTCGGGCGCCAATTTCACGCCGCTCAGAAATTGGTTCGTACCCGCGCCACACGCAACCCCAACGACGTGATCGAAGAAGGCACAACTTTGGGAGAAAGCGTCGCCGACTCGGTCGCCAGATTCGGTGGATCCTGGACCTTCATCATCTCGTTTTGCGTGTTTATCCTGGTTTATGTTTCGATCAACTTGAGCCTCGGCGCGTTGGCATGGGATCGCTATCCGTTCATTCTCTTGAATCTGTTTCTCTCGATGCTGGCCGCGTTTCAAGCGCCGATCATCATGATGAGCCAGAACCGCCAGGACGCCAAAGACAGAGTGCGCAGCGAGCTGGATTTCCAGGTGAACCGCACAGCCGAATCGGAGATCCAAGGCCTGGCACGCAAGCTGAACGTGCTTAACGACAAAATGGGCGATCTGGAAGATTTGCTCAGAGAGAAGCCGCTGGCGGGCTAGAGTCGCATTACCTAGATGCTCCTTACCGGCATCGACACGATATCGCCGATCTCGATCGCTTCTTTCACCACAAACGGCTCTCCGTATTTCACGCCGATTAAATTGCCGTAAAAACGCGCGACCGAAGCCAGCCGCTCTTCCACTTCTTTGTGCGAGGGAAATAAATCGCTCGCATCCGAAACATCACCATATTGCGATGCGTAACTCAGCAGCGCAGCCATGCGGCTCTCGAACTGCCGCGAGATATCGACAACAAACGACGGCGTGACGTTTGCATAGATCGACGAATAGAGGATCTTGAATGGCCGGTGCGGCGGCGTAGTTTCATCCAGCTTCCGCAAGCCCGCCAGAAAGCAGGCTTCGTAGCCGATCTCGCACGCGCGGTAGTGATCCGGATGCCGCCCGGTCCAATAGGGCAGAATCACAGTACGCGGCTTGAGCCGCCGAATGACGCCCGCCAGGGTCATGCGCACAGTGATCGTATTTTCCAGGCGCGCATCGGGCCAGCGCAGATTTTCCCTCCAGCCGGCGAGCAGATGCTTAGCAGCCTCGCGCGCCTCGCGCATGCGGATCTCCGGGGTGCCGCGGCTGCCCATGTCGCCCGCTGTCAGGTCGAGCACGCCGGTTCGGTAGCCCGCTTCCGCCATGCGAATCAGTGTTCCTCCGCAGGTCTGTTCGACGTCGTCGGGATGCGCTGCAATTGCCAGCACATCGAGCGGATGGTCTAAATTTTCAAACGGTACGTTGGGATCTTCGAACATGACGGCGCTAGCGCAAGTATCAGCCATTACCATAGCAGCGGCCTCAACCGGCAGCCGTTCATTTTTTTCACTGCATCCGAGCTAGCGCGGAATTCGCCGCAAAGCTGTCCAGGCGCACACCGTTGATCTCGAAATCCCGTTCGAGATGTGCAAGCGGCTCCCAGGTTTCCACGGCTACCGCGGAAATTGCGTTCGGGCGCGGAGAAAAAAAGCGGACGATCGGATCGATGTGGAGATCGGCTGGGAACGGAGAATACGAACCGATACGGGAGATGCCGTCGGTCATGCTTCTTGCTTCGCCGCCGAGGTCCTGCAAGAACCGGAATGTTATCAGATCGGCTTGTGTCCGGAATGCCGAATTGCAAAGCACATAACGCTGACCTGCCGAACACAAACCGGCACCCTTCACCGAGACGGGGCCGCCGTTCAGTGGAATGGGAGTGCTTCGTTTGCCCCCGTATAGCGTGAAGTAGAGCGTGCCGCGAAGCTGCACGGGCTGACTTCTCACCTTTGCATAAAAGGCCGTGGGCATCTCAGCCTGCAACGAGGTGATGCTGTTCTCAAAATCAAATGAATCCGGAGCTGGCTGCTTGACGACCCATGTTTCACCATCAGAGGCGCGCACCGTTACCGTAAGGCCATTGGGCTGTAATTGCGTGCCGGCCGGAAGACCGCTGATTTGAAGAGGCAGTTCTGCGACGACCCGATCTCGGCCTCCTATGTAGATGCGTCCCAACCATTTCCGGTTCGAGTCTAGTTTGATCTGAACGGCGGACGAATTTAGATTCCGTGAAGATAGATGTGTTTCCAACGCAAATGCCGCCGTCCAGGGGAGCAGTGCGCCACTGGCGAGGAACACGAAAACCGTTGCTGCAGCCACTATCCGAGTGGCGAAGGTCTTTCGGCGCGCGTATTGCCAGAATAAAATGATCAGGGCGGCTGCAGCGATTTGTGCGACTAAATAGTAGGTTTTTACCCATTCCAATTGCATCCAATAAAAGCCCCAATGGATCATCGGGCTCGTGAGAACGCGGGCCAGGGCTATTACGATCAAAAGCAACGTCACGACTAACAGCTCCGGCAACCCGCTTGTAATCGCCGAAAGCGCCGCGACTGGCAGCACAAACGCCACAATCAACAACGCCTGCGTCCAAAGAAGGCCGGCCGTGTTCCCCGTCAGCGAGAACCCCGTGGAGTGAACGATGACGGCATCCGCTACCAGGAGGGGAAGATTGACAAAGCTAAAAATGAACAAAATCTTGGCCCCGAGCAGACTCTTCCATTCGTAGGGCCGTGTGAGCCAAAATTGGCGGTTCCCTGGTAGCGCTTCCGCATGGATGACTCGTGCGATGAGAAACCACCAGCAAACCGGAAGAGCAAACGCCAGGGACCCTGGACCACGCATATTGCGTGCTCCGGCAATGCAAAAAGCCAACACGACAAGCAGCGTTAGCCCGATGTCGTAGCGAAAATGCCGCACGTCTTTCTTGAAGATATGAAGCGCTTGTTTCATTTATGCTGCCTTGCGACTTGCCTTTGCCAAAGTGACAAAAATGGATCGCAGTGGCATTGCTCTTACCGCGATTTGGCTAGCGTTTTGAAATAATCGCCTGATCTCGCATATTGTTCGCTCTTGCTCAAACTGGGTCTCTATAAATCGAACCAGGGAGCCACACTGCTCGGTGTTCAACCACGACGCCGGCAAGTTCGATCGAAGCCTCCCGAATTCGTGAGCGCCTGTGACCTCCACTTCGCGAAAACGCTGTGCGAGAGAGGCCATTTCTTCAGAAAACTGCAAGCGCCCGCGCTCCAGGTAGCCAATATGGCTCGCGAAACTCTCAATTTCATTCACATCGTGGGAGGCGATCAGAATCGAAACGTCTTCTGCATTGGCCAGCAATCCTTCGATCAGTTCGTCGCGCGTGAGCGGGTCGAGGGCACTGAAAGGCTCATCCATCAAGAGCAAACGCGGCCGGAACGCCAGCGAGGCAGCCAATAAGAGCTTCATACCCATGCCTCGCGATAAGTGCCGCAGCCCCCGATCCAAAGGCAAATCGAATTGATACAACAATTGCTCCGCCAGACTCGTATCCCAGTTTGGATAGAACGGCTGAAGATATGCCATGAAGCTCCCTACCGTCATCCAATTGGGCGTCTCCTGGCTCTCCGCCACATAACCAATTCGCGTGAAATCTTGCGGCGAGATCCGCCGTGAATCATGGCCGAATATCTCGGCACGGCCCGAACTGGGCTGCTGCAGATTCATCAGAATCTGCAGCGTAGTGCTCTTACCCGCGCCGTTTGGCCCCAGCAGTCCGTATACGCTGCCCTCGGGCACGCTCAGTTCCATTTGGTTGAGGACCAAAGTCTTGCCAAATCGTTTCGAAAGCTGGATCGTCTGAAGGATTGGGCTCATTGTTCTCTCCGTCTAAACGCCGCCAATGCTGGGCAAGCGCGGCTCGCACTTCTTCTAAATCAAGGCCAAGCTTTTTGGCTTCGACCACCAATTGCTCAAGTTCTTTTTTAAGCAAGTTGCTTCGTTTCGCCGCCGACGAGCGTAAGCGCTCCGCGACGACAGTGCCTATACCGGGACGGACTTCCAACACGCCTTCCGCTATCAGATTGCCGATCACTTTATGCGCGGTATTGGGATTGATCTTTAGAGCCGTACTGAGCGCGCGAACGGATGGGAAGGGATCGCCAGGGCGCATCTGCCCGGACACAATGGCCTTCTTGGCGGCATAAACGACCTGCTCATATACCGCGATGCCCGGCTCAAAAGATACCCGGAATGGGATCACTGGCTGTACTATAGCAGATAGTACAGTGGCTTGCGCCTACAAGCACGCCGACCGGTATGTAAGCCTCTCGTGCTCGCTCACGGGTGATATCGCTTGTAATAACGCTGCCGGGTGTGATGGTAAAACAACCGCACCAGCAACAGACCGGCAATAAATCCGCCTACATGCGCAAACCACGCCACACCCCCGGCGATGCTGAAACTTCTGTAAGAAGCAAAGCCGCTGAGAAGCTGGATGGCGAACCAATAGATGAGCATAAGAGCCGCGGGGACGTCGATGGTCATGATGAAGACAAACAGAAAGATGAGTGTCGTGATGCGCACCCGAGGGTACAGCAGCAGAAACGCTCCCATGATGCCGGCGATGGCGCCGCTTGCGCCGATGGTAGGCACCGGGCTGCCCGCCATGGCGTAAACCTGAACGATAGCGGCCGCGGTGCCACAAAGCAGATACAGAATGGCATATTTCACCGCACCGACCGCGTCTTCGATATGCGAGCCGAACACCCACAGGAACCACATGTTTCCGATCAGGTGCAGCCAGCCGCCGTGCAGAAACATGGAAGTAACCAGCATGCTCAGGTGCAGGCGGTCGGGCACGAGGCCGTAGTGCTCGATGAACATGTTGCGCGAATAGTACGGCTGCACCCATTCGTACAAAAAAATCGCCGTGTTCGCCAGAATGATGACCAGGGTGACGATCGGCGTCGAATAGCGGGTCAGGAGAGCGCGGAGCGGAATCATGGGACCGAGCGCGGCGCCCGCAGAGCTCGAACGGGGAGCCGCTCGGCAACTTCGGCGTTCTCGCAGCGGAGCCCCGGTTTTCCTGCGGCAGACAGAATCAGCGCATCGATCTCAGCGCGCGAAGGAATATGGCCACGCGCACCGATCGCGGTGCAGTTGATGGCGGCCGCGGCGTTGGAAAACTCAAGCGCGCTTTCGAGCGCCATCCCCTCCAGCACCGCGTAACAGAACGCACCGTGAAAAACGTCGCCCGCTCCCGTCGTATCCACGGCTGCAACGTGAAATCCCGGAGAATACGCCCAGCACCCCTTTTCGACTGCCAGCGCGCCACCCTCGCCGAGCGTGCTCGCCGCCACGCGTACCCCATATGCCGCCTGCAACATTTCGAGCGCGACCACTGGATCTGCTTCTCCGGTCCATTTGTGCAGCCAATCGGAGCCGGCCACCAGATAATCGACATTTTGCAAAACAGAATCGAAGCCGGGATAGACCGAATCCACATCGAGCGAAACCGGAATGCCGTGCTCGCGCGCGACCGACGCCGCATAAGCCGCCGCTTCGACATCGCAGCCGTCAATGTGCAGCATGCGCGCGGCGGCGACATGCTCGGGCCGGATATCGGATTTCGTCAGCCGCAGGCAATCCGCACGCTGCCACAGCACAGTACGCTCGCCGGAGCGTGTGTCGATGATGATGTACGCGGTCTGGTTCGGGCATCCCTCGCGTACAATCACGCCCGTCGTATCCACGCCCGTTCCCTCCAGGCTCTCGCGCTGAATCCGCCCGCGATGGTTGTCTCCAATGGTGCCGATATAGCTGGCTCGCAGCCCCAGCTTCGCGCACGCGACCATCGCCGTCGCTACTTGTCCGCCCGGGCTAAGCAGTTCCTGCTCGAACGGAACTTTGCCCGCGTAAGGAGGAAACTCGTCTACCAGCAGCAGCGTATCGGTCGCGTTGAGACCGATTCCCAAAACATCGCAGGCGCGGCTCAAACGGACCTACTTTGTATACGATTGAGGAATATCGTAAAGATAAATGGTGTGCGTCGCTCCGTGATGGCCCTCGGTTTCGGAAGTATCCACCGGCTTCCAGCCTGGAATCGGATAATCGTAGGATACGACGCGGCTCTTCGGCTTCAAATAACGCTGCAGCTTCGGCCGCAGCAGACTGTTTGCGCTCGTGGCCAGATACAGCGTCACGATATTGGCGCCGCTCAGGTTGGCTTTCATAAAATCGCCGTGAATGACCTTGACGAGTTTTTGCAAGCCTACTCTCTTCACGTTCGCCGCCGCTTCCGCAGCCAAACGCGCGGAGATTTCGATCCCCACTGCCTTCACTTGATAACGCTTGGCCGCTGCAATGATGATACGGCCATCTCCGCAGCCCAAGTCGTAAAGCGTCTCTCCCGGCTTCGGATCGGCCATCTGCAGCATGCGGTCCACTGCCTGATCGGGCGTGGACACAAAGGGGGCCAGGTAGTTCTTAAATGAGGATAGACCGCCCTGCTGCGCCTGGCCAGGCAGCACAAAAACAAGCAGCGCAGCCGCTGCGGAAATACCGCCTCCCAGCATCCGGACTCTCATACAAAAAACTCCCCGATGCCTTCTAGCTTACCTTGAAACCGGAGAGGAGCCCCAGGATCTTCAATGATTTCCCGAGGGCGCCAGCAGATCCTCGGCTCGCACGCGACCGCCCGGACGCGAGTTCGACGCCGCCTGCGCTTCGGCGCGCTCGTGCTTCAGGCGCACCACGCGGTTCAACATTTGGCTCGTCGCCGACCATAGCTGGCGTGGGGTGGAAATCGTGTACTCCGTGCCCTTGAACACACCGATTGCGTGACTGATCGCATCTTTCCAAGGGCTCGCCCGCGGATCCAAGTTGTAGTTCATGTAAAAAACCGGGCATTCAACATTTCCGATGCGCCGCAGGTCGTTCTTGGGTACATTTGCGTCCAGCATCGCCTGGGGCCCGGCAAAAACGATGGCGTCCGGATGCTTCGGCCCGGCCACTTCGTGCTCGATCAGGTTTTCCAGAAAATCTGTCTCGCTGTGCTTTTGTGCCAGGCGCGCTACGTTCACCGTTCCCAGTTTTACGGTACGAAGCGCTTTCCCGAGTGCGGGAAAGTCAATTCGCTTAGCCGAATGCTGCCGGTAAACTACGCGGGTCTGCGGCAGATCGAAAGCTATCAAAGAAATGCGCCCCACCCTCGGATCGCGCTCGATTTCCTTCAAAATGCTGACCAAAGCGCCGGTATCGCTGCGGTCGAGCACGTCGGCATGCTCGTTCTGAGGTGCAAAATTGACCAGCAATTTCAACCGCAGCGCGCCCGCGGTTTTCTTCTGCCGGTGCGGCGTCGGCTCGTTCACAAACGGCCCTGGCAGAGATTCCTGGATCTCATTCCGCGCCAGAAACAAAGGCATCTGGTCCTTGGGGCCGAGTTTCGCCTCCGTATCCCATGAGGAAGCGCAAACCCGCTCGGATCTGTCGCGCATCAGCCAATCGACGTGATAGCTGCCCTCGCCCACATCCACGCCGCCATCCAGGGTTGCATCCCCTTTGGCGTCGTCCTGAATCGAAGGAACGCGAAAATGTTGCACAAAATACTTGGCGTCCCGTTGCTCACCTTCCGGATAGACGCGGAAAAGAACCGTTAGCTCTTCGCCGTCTCCAGCCAGTTGCGCTAAGGGAACCGTCGCCTGGTATCCGACATGGAAGCGCAGGTCGAAACCGAGGGCCGGCTTCGGACCCGTCACATCGCAGGGCAGATCCGTGCGCACTTGGCTGGCATCGAGAACCGCCAGATCCGATGGAAAGATGTGCACAATACCGCCGGCGTGCTCCGGTGCGATAATCTGCTGGGCCGCAACTGCAGGCGGCAGCATCAAAAGCAGCAAAGCCGGGACCCCAGTCCCGAGCGCGAACGAGCCATTCAGCCAATTTTTCACGCGCGTTCCCCTCAGGCCGCGACCAGTCACCTTTGGTACGCGGTCCGACGCAAGTTCTTGATTCGCTACATTATTATGCGGCAAAAACGTTTGCCGCGGAAGCAGCCTTCCGCATTTTTGACTCATGCCGGGGCAAAATCGAAACTCCTGGAGGTACCAGTACAACTACTCCCGTCTGTGCTACAGTGCGAGTGATTATGCCTTCCCGCAGCCTGAACAAGGTTTTTTTGATTGGGCGCCTCGGCCGCGATGCCGAGACCAAATTCACGCCGTCCGGCGTCTCCGTGACACGTTTTTCGGTGGCCACTACGCGCAACCGGAAAGACCCGCAGACCGGCGAGTGGACCGAAGAGACCAACTGGACCAACGTCAGCCTGTGGCGTCAGGAGAACATCGCCAATTTTTTGCTGAAGGGCAAGCAGGTTTTCGTCGAAGGCCGCCTGCAAACCCGCAGCTATGACGATAAAGACGGGAAAAAGGTGTACGCTACCGAGGTGGTGGCGGACGAAGTGATCCTGCTCGGCAGCCGCGAGGGTGGAAGTTTCGAGGGAGGCGGCCAAGCAACCCGTAGCGCCGCGTCAGCGGGCGGCGGTCGCTCGGGTCCCTCTACGGCTTCGCAAGGAGAACCCTTTGGCATCACCGACGACGACGTACCATTCTAGACCTCAGCGTCTCTCAGCTTGAGATTGCAGTTTGCAACCTCAGGCAGCCCGAGCCAGCGCTACACTTGTGTACGGTCACAGCCGTGCCGGCAAGCTGGTCCAGATTTTCTCTCTCCCTCGCCTTGGTGGCCTTTTCTGCAACTCTGATCGCGCGGCCGCATCCTTTTTCTCACGGCAGCGGCTGGAAGGAGCTCAGCATCGGCCCGTTTAGCGTCGATACGCAGGGCGATATCGACCAAGCCCGCCACGAGCTGACGCAAATGGAGCAGGTGCGCTGGGTGCTCGGCGGTTTGCTCGAAACACAAGACCTCGAAAGCACTTGGCCTATTCGAGTGGTCTTCACCAAAGAAGAAGTTCCGCCGCAAAACGGGTTTGAACTGCAAAACGGGCAGTATCTGCTGGTCTGCCGCCAGGGGACGCAGGTTCCCCTGGGCGCACTGGCGGGCATTTTCCTCGATGCCAACACGCCGCGTCTGCCCGCTGAAGTGGAATCGGGCCTGCGCGAGCTTTTTTCCACGCTTCAGGCGCACGGGAGTCGGGTCACCTGGGGCGGCGCTCCGGCTCATCCCGATCTGGCCTGGGCGCGCATGCAGCTTTTCGCTACCAGCTTCGATTACCGCGCAACCTTCCACATCTTCCTGGCCAGCCTGAAGAGCGGCTCCACGATGCGCGCCGCCGAGACGAACGCCTTCGCCAAGCCCCAGGCCGATCTGGAGCGCGAAGCAAAGGCGAATCTGGCTTCGCATAATTGGCAGCCGGTTTCGGTTTCCGGCCGGCCGCTCAATCCCAAGCGCGATCTCGGCGAGCAGCCGATGGCGCCTGAACTCGCCGCCGTCTACATTGCCGATGCGCAATTGCGAAGCAAACCCAATTTCGCCGAAGGGACTTTTAAATCAGTACTTAGCGCCGGGGGAACGACAGCCGCACTGGGTTACGAAGGACTCGCGCAAGTGGCCGAGCTCGAAAAACGCGATCCGCTGCCATTTCTCGAAAAGGCGATCGCCGCCGGTTCGCGGAGCGCTCCGGTTTATGTTGCTGTGGCGCAAACGGCGCCTCCCGCCAGGGCCTTTGCGCTGTTGAAGACGGCTTCGCAACTGAATCCGCGCTGGGCAAAGCCGCTGGCCGTGGAAGCCGGCCTTACTGCGGATTTGCATCGCCGCGAGAAGTTGCTTACGAAGGCCGTTGAGCTCGATCCGCGCGCAACAGGCTATTGGATTGAGCTGGCCAAGGCCGAAACTGCTAACGGCGAAGCGACCGCGGCGGAGGGTTCCTGGCTGCGCGCCGAGCAATCCGCCCCGACCCAAGCCAAAGCGGCTCACATTCACCAGATGCAAGCCGCTTCCGAGCAGCAGCGGTTGAACGACGAAGAGGCCGCGGCCCGGCGCGCGCAGAACGCAGCCGTCGAGGCCGACGAGCAGGCTCAAGACGCACAGATGGCCCGCATTCAGGCCGCGGAGAAAGCCGCGAATCAAGCCGTAACCGACGCCGAGGGCGATGCCCCGCCCGAAAAGGCAGTTCCCTGGAACGCGGCCTTTCCGCACAAGAAACTGGCCGGAACCCTGACCGTTGTCGATTGCCTTCATACCGCGACGCGCCTTTCGGTGAAGCGGCGAAACGGCGAGACCGTCCGGCTTTTGCTCCGGAATCGCCCTCCCGATGGCTTGGTCTGTGGGCCGCAGCGGCCGACGCGCCAAGTTTCCATCGTGTATGCCGTCGAGCCGGATCATTCGTTTCGCACCGCCGGAACCGTCGTGAGTTTGCGGCTCCGGTGACTTTTTGCTTCAATTACTTCCCGGTTCAAGCGCCTGGATAGAGGTGTTCTCCCAGTCGAGCCTGAAATCCCGCGTAGGCAGATGATGGTTTGCGGCATAGGCGTTTCTCACTGCCACAACCGCGTTCGCCCACCGGCCCAGCGGATAGAGCAGTTCGCGATAAACCAAATAGCTCATATCGAGGGTGCGCACAGGCAGATGATCTTTGACATCATCCACTGCATTCAGGTGCGTGCGGCCGTTGGCTTCGGCAACACGCGGGAACCAGCTTTCGTACCAGGTTGCGGCCGCATTGTGTAGCGCACGATTGCGGCTCACCCGAATGCTTTCGGCAGTGTTGAGCGCCCGGTCGAGCGAAGCGACCGCTTGCGAAGCTTTGCCTATTTCCGCCGCTCGCTCGGCCTGCCTGAGCAGATCGGAGATCTGGCCCAGATCCTCGATCATGGTGAGGTTTTGCCGGTAAAGGCCCGCAATGGATAAAAATACCGCCAGATTGTAGCGATGGAACCGGACTCGCTGCACATTTGCGTACAACAGGTCAAGCAATTCATCGTTCTGCGCCCGGAAACGGCCTGCAAGCGCGATTCGCCGGGCATTTTCCGCGCGCCAATCGGTGCTAACACGGAGAACTTTCCGCGAAGGTACCGGCAAAGGCGGCAGATATTGATCGTGCGCGGGGCGGGGCGGATGAAATGGGCCGTAGGAATTGCCCCAGATCGGCTTGCGGGCCGCCGACGGACCGGTCTCCCAACTATCTCCCCAGAAGCGCGCGCCCTGGCTCATGAGCTGATAAAGCCGACCCATGTTGATCGCCTGGCGCCCGTAAAAAAGTGAGTAGAAGCAGCGCTCGAGTTCGTGCGAGTTGGTCGCCTCGCGGTTCCATCCAGCCGCCGGACCGGTTGCGTAGCCCAGCCAAAACGTTGCGGGATTCAGTCCCTCGTCGCCCCATCCAGCCACAAACACGCCCATCAGATCCGGCCGGTTCGCGCGGGCTGATGCGGACTTTGCCGGAGCAAGCTCGGATGAGATTTTGTCGACCATGGCCTGCACCGTACCTTTCCCTGGAATCGCGGCCGCTTGATGTAAATGCCAAGAGGGCGGCAACAGATAGTAATTGGGGAAGAGCGGTTCCACGCCTTCCGTCGACGTGTAAACCATCTGGCGAATCCCGTGCGTGCGAAAAGCGCTATCGAACCGCGGTCCATATACTTCGCCATTGATCAGGTAGCTCGGAAGCGAAGGGATGTCGCCCGGCTTCAGCGGATATTCTCCCCAGAAGATTACACGCCGGCCACGATCGTGTAGATAGCCGGCGGTTTTCGTTATAAATTCGCCCAGCAGTTTGCCCACGCTGCCCAACTGTTTGGCCTGCTCCGCGCCGTGGCACTGCGCATTATCCGCCAATCCGACATAGTAAGGCTCGTCCGTGGATAGCACAAAGTATTTGCCTCCCTGATTGGCATCGAGCAGATCCTGAAACATCCAGTCGAGTAACTGATAAGTTTTTGGATTGGTTGCGCAGAACTCATAATTGTTGTCGGGGTATTCTCTCAGGCTCTTATACTCTGGATGCTTCAGAATAAATGCATCGTGGGCTGGTCCATCTAGATACGGAATTAACTGAACGTGATACTTCAATCCATAGTAAGTAAGCTCCTGCAGTTGAGCCGGGCTTAAGGCGTAAGGCTCGACCACCGGCTGGGCGTGCTTGTATTGAAAATGGCCTTGGAGTTTAATGGCAAAGCCGTTGATTTTGTAAAACGCTGCTTGACGGATAGCTTTTTTCAGATCGGCCAGATGTTCCAGGTGGTGCGCGTCATCCCAATAAATGATGCGAAGCTCTGTATCAGGCCAATCCTCGATGGTTGCCTCGGGCAGCCAAAGCTTGCCACCTTGCTTCTTCAGCAGTTGGACAAAGGTTTCCACGCCGTAAAAGAGTCCGGTCGCGCTGTTGCCCGTAACCGTGACCTGATGCGGCTCGATTTCGAGACGGTAAGCCTGCCGGGCAATGGCGGCTTTGTCACGATCGGCCGCGCTCGAAACCATCACTGCATTGGGAGTGATCGCCAGATGGATGACTCCGTTGCCGCCGGTCGCCTTACTAAGTGATAGATGGAAACGGTCCGCGAGAAGCCTGATTAATTGCGTGGCCTCGTCCCCTGTTCCTGTTCCGGAGTCGAGACGCCAATGCGGAGTGAACTGGACATCGCCAGATCCCAGCTTGACTTTCTGGGGAAACGGAAGCAGCGTATACCCACGGCTCAGCAGCGGCGAAATAGGCTGGCTGAATGACAATATTTGCAACCCGAGCAGGCATAAGCCTGGAATCAGAAAGCGCTTCATGCCCTACCTCGTCCCGCACCATTCGGCAGTGAATAGCAGCAGGGTCTTGGCCGCCGCGATCATGGAGTCGATTTCCACGTATTCATCCGGCCCATGTGTGTTTCCGCCGCTCGGTCCCCAAAGCGCCGCCGGGATGCCGAAGCGATGAAAGATGAACAGATCACAAGGCCCTTCGATGCCCGCTATCGGAGGATTGACGCCGAGCACAGCTCGGGCGCATCCGGAAAGCTGTTGCACCAAGGGTTCCGAGGCCGGGATGGAGGAGCCTGGAAGCCATCGAATGGGAAAGCTGACTTCAGGCATGACCGGAAAAGCTTGCGGATCGCTGTCCATTAAAGACCGGAGCCAGTCGAAGAACTCGCGCTCAACCGCATCCTGAGTCTCTCCCGGCATGAGTTGCCAATACAATTCAAGCCGGGCGGTATCGGGGATAGTGATGGGTTCGTTATATCCCCAGGGAGCGGTCGCGATCTTTGTTATGGATACCGGGACCGGATCGGCATGTCCGGCATACATTTCGTGCACCGGCGCGCGCGCTTTGCGTTGGGAGGCGAAAGTTGGAAGCTTGGCAAGGAACGAGGACAATTGCGGAATCGCGCCCTGAGGGAACCGTCCGTTCTCGAGAACGCCGGCCGGGCGGGTGCGGAACGTAATATGCGCGGTACGCCCTCCGCGCTGTGCCGGGCAAATACGCAAAAATGAGGGCTCGGAAAGAATCGCCGCCTCTGCATTGTGGCCGCGCAGCCGGCCGGCCAAGGTTCCATTGCAGCCGCCGAACTCCTCGTCGATGACCGTTTCAAAAACTAAATCTCCCTGAAGCGGCAGCTCCAACTCTTCCAGACACTCCATGACAAAGAGATTCATGGCGATGCCGGCTTTCATGTCATTAGAACCGCGGCCGAAAATGCGGTTGCCTTCCACTTCACCGCCAAACGGATCGTGCGTCCAGTTTTGGGTTCCGCGGGGGACCGTATCGATATGGCCGCTTAGCACCAGCGACCTGCCTCCTCCCACGCCCTTGCGCCGCGCCCCGATATTTGGGCGGCCCGTGTAGTCCCGCGCGGGGTAGAACAAGGGATGCGATTCCAGTTCCGCCACTTCGCCCAAAGTATAAAGATCCGGTTGCATGCCGCAGCGGGTGAGGCAGCTTGCGATCCACATCTGGCAAGCTGCTTCGGCGCCGCGCGGCGGAGTATTTTCCGATGGCCTTCGAATCAGTTCCTGTGCGATCTCGACAAGGCGGTCACGCCGCTGGTCGACGCATTCGGCAAGGGTGCGCTGGAGTGCCGTATTCATAGCAAACTTAATTGACGTATGCAAGTAAGTTTAGGCCGAATGTGGCCCTGCCGTCAACGGAGTTTTCTTGGTTGAGGTGAATACTCCGGGCGGACGCCGCGGCTCAGAAAGCATTGGGGAGGGTCGGTCTTACTTGCGATACTAAACTTTGTCTATGGTCAAGCAGGTCCCCGCCGCGAAGCGTGTGCTTCGTCCTCCCGAGGTTCGCGGGGCCAACCGTGCTGCGATTCTGGGCCTGCTGCAGCAAAACGACAACATGTCTCGCGCCGATGTCTCGCGTCAGAGCGGGCTGTCGGAAGGAGCTATTTCACGCATCGTAAACCGCTTGATTCAAGACCGGCTGGTTCGCGAGGACGGAGCGGAGAATTCCACCGGTGGACGGCCGGGCCGCCGCTTGGCATTGGATCGCCGCCGGGTGATTTTCGGCGCGGAGATCCAAAATTGGGAGACCCGCTGCGCGATCGGCGCAATGAATGGGCGCATCGTGGAAGCCACTCACTTCCGAACGCCTTCTTCGGCGGAAGAGACACTGGAGCGCATAGCCGCTGAGTTTACCGTTTTCCGCAAGAAACTGGGACCAGACCGGTTGCCGGGGATCGGGGTTTGCTCCCGCGGGATCACCAATAGCGAGACTGGGGTGCTGGTTCTTGGCGGCCCGCCGAACTGGTGGCGCAAAGTCCCGATTCGCGGCTTTCTTGAAGCTCGTCTGCACGAGCCGGTCTTTGTCGAGAACAACGTCCGGGCGGCGGCGCTTGCCGAATACACCTACGGACCGGCTGAGCGGTTTGGGCGGCACTGCTTTATCTTCGTGAAGATCGACGAGGGCGTCGGCATGGGCGTGCTGTTCGACGGCAAGCTTTATCACGGGACGCACATGGCCGCCGGCGAATTCGGCCAGATGGTGATCGAGAGCTCGAATGGAGAAGAGCGCCAGGACCGGCCCGGCTGTGTCGAACGGCTCATTTCAAACGGGGCGATCTGCGATCGCTATTCGAAGCTGACCGGCGCATGGCGCCAGCCAAGTAGCGGCGATACATCGGCGCGCGTGCGCAGGATTGCGGAGCGAGCCATCGCCGGAGAATCCGCGGCGCGCCAGACGATTGAAGAAACAGCCCGCTATTTGGGCATCGGAATCTCAAACTTGATTTGGGGACTGGATGCCGATACGGTAGTGATCGATGCCACCATGGCCGCGGCCTGGGAACTGATCGAGCCGATTCTGAGGCGGCAACTGCCGGAAGATCGCGAGGTATGGGGCCCGCGTAATCTCGTACTGCGGTCCTCGGCACTCGGCGGCGAAGCGGCGCTGATCGGCGCGGCCACACTGCCTCTGAGCAGAATTTTCCGCGGCAGTTCTCCTGCCCACGGCCCGTTGTTAATGGCTAAATGAGCCACTCCGGAGCCTCTTTACGCCGAGTGCTCACCAGGCGCGACCTGGTGCTCTATGGGCTTGTCATTCTCACGCCCACAGCGCCTTACCCTGTCTACGGGGTCGTGCAGCAAGTTTCGCATGGACACGCCGCGCTGGCCTACCTGGTCGCCATGGTGGCTATGCTCTTCACCGCCGGCAGCTACGGCAAAATGTCCACCGCCTTTCCGGCGGCCGGCTCGACATACACATACGCGCGCCGCGCTTTGAATGAGCATGTTGGGTTCCTTGCCGGATGGGCGATGATTCTCGATTACTTCCTGATTCCCCTGGAGAGCATCATTTATGCGGCTCTCACCGCCCACCGGTTGCTGCCTTCGATCTCTTATGACGTTTGGGTAGTGATGTTTACGTTGGCGCTGACGCTCATCAATATCCGCGGCATTCGCGTGACCGCGCAGGCAAGCACCGTCCTGATGGCCGCGATGACGATTTGCGCCATCGCCTTCATCATCCTTGCCGCGCGTTATCTCATGGCTCTGCATGGGCCAGGGGCGCTGTTCGAATCGAGAGCGCTGTTCCGTCCGGAGACTTTTTCTGTCCGGCCGCTCATGCTCGGCGCCGGGGTGGCGGCCTTGTCTTATATCGGTTTCGACGCGATCTCGACGCTGGCCGAGGATACGAAAAAGCCCAAGCGGGACATCGGATTCGCCACCGTGCTGGTCTGCATTCTGCAGGGCGTGATCTGCTTTGTGACGGTCTATCTCGCGGCCGCCGTCTGGATGGATTATCGCAGCTTCCCTCAGGTCGAAACAGCAATTCTGGACATTGGAAACAGGATTGGCGGGGTCTCCATGTTTGGCGGCCTCATTGCCGTGCTTCTGGTCGCCGGGCTGGCCAGCGCTCTAACCGGCCAGGCCGGTGCATCCCGGCTGCTCTATGGCATGGGGAGAGATGGCGTCCTTTCCCGGCGCGTGTTCGCGTATATCCATCCACGCTTCTCAACGCCCACACGCGGCATTTACCTGATGGCCGCGGTTTCGCTGCTCGGCGCTCTGTTCCTGCGTTTCCAAATCGCCGTCGAGCTGCTCAATTTTGGAGCCTTCACCGGCTTCGTCATGGTGAATCTCAGCGTCATCCGGCATTTCTTTATCCGGAAAAGGCTCCGGCATGGTAGGGAGCTGCTCACGAACCTTATTTCTCCAGCTCTGGGCGCTGGGTTTTGTTTTTATCTCTGGATGAGCCTCAGCGAAAAAGCGAAAATCGCCGGGTTCATTTGGCTCGCGATCGGAGCGGCTTACCTGGCCATCCTCACTCGCGGCTTTCGCGCGGCCCCGAAATCGCTCGGCTCGATCAGTGAAGTGGCCGAAACCGAACCGGGAGCGTAAGCGGCCAGCGCGCGATGCCAAGGCCAGGTCTGCGGGTCAATACCGTCGGCTCAGCGCTCTGCTCTTGATCCGCGAACCGGATGGGTAGGAACTAGCGGCAAGGAATCTCTAACTTTGTGAGCGACTCCGATCTCATGGGCAAGAACCGAAAGCGGGACATCGGCTGTCCAAAGAGTGAATCGCTCTACCAGCGCCGACGCGAGCAGGTGAATATCGATCCAGCTAACTCCTCGCCCATGAAATTCGCGCAAGCGGACAAAAGCGACAACTTCATCGTGACGCAGCGTTCTCGCCTGATGCATCTGCTCGAATGCCGCCAGAGTCTTCTTACGGCCTCCGCGATCGCCGATCAGAAGCTCACCATAAACGAATTCGTGCCCTGCCACTTCGCCAAGTGAAAGGAGCCGGCCCAGCTCCGCCAGGTAGGGCTGCCGCCCGGCGAGGAACCTGATCCAGACAGAGGTGTCGGCGAGCACCATTAGGAGGCTCCGCGTCTCGCTCGCGGCCGCTCGCGGCGCCTTGGCACATCTTGCGCGTCAGGCTCCGTTCCGCCAAGCGCTCTTAACCGCTCGTACGCGGCGCGGCGCACCAAAGCCTCCAGTCCCAGACGAATCGCGTCGGTATCAGTCGCCGCGCCCGAGGCTGCTCTCGCCTCTCTCAACAGCTTGGCATCGATATTAAACGTCTTCTTCGCCATACATACGATTTTGCCATACTCGTATGGCTCTATAGTGCTCGGGAACGGGCGGTTTTTCCGCGTGGACGAAGCCGTCTGTCGCCCGCCCCATTCCTTGCTGTAGTAAAGTATCTTGACAGTGATCCGGCTGCTTCTCGCTTGTTTTCTGGGCATCGCGGCTCTCGCCCCCGCGCAGGCCGCCGTACGCACTTACCAAGGGACTCTCACCATCCCCACCGATGAGCACATAGGCCGCGAAATGCAGCCGCCGCTCTTTGCCAATTCCTCGGTCACCGGGATGTACCCGTTCACCACCTATCTCGCGCCGTTCAAGCCCGGACCCAACCCGCACGCGTATCATGCGATCTTCCTGGAAAATAAGTACCTCAAGCTGACCTACATCCCCGATTTTGGCTGCCGCATCTTCTCGGTCTATGACAAGCTGCGCCATCGCGAGATGCTCTATCGCAACGATGTGATTAAGCCCGCGCCCTACAATCCACGCTACAGTTGGATCTCTTCCGGCATGGAGTTGACCGGGCCTCGCGACCTCCACACGCTCACGCTGCACAAAGCTCCCTACTGGGCACACAAAATCGTTCGCCATCAAGACGGAAGCATCTCCCTGGTGCTCGGCGAGACTGACCCGGTTTACGGCATGAGGGTGGACTTCACGGCGACGCTGCATCCGGGCATCGATGCGCTTCAGATCACCGTCTTCTGCTTCAACCCGCACGACAGCCGCAAGCCCCAGATGTTCTGGGTGAACACTGCGATCAACGCGACGCCCAAGACCCGCTTCATTTATCCCATGACCCGTACCGTCGGCCATACCACCGCCGAAATCGCCAACTGGCCTATGTACCACGGCATCGACCTCAGTTGGGACCGCAATAACAAGCACATGCTCGGTGTCTTCGGAATCGACATCTACGACAATTTCCAGGGCGCTTACCAGTTCGATCGCGATTATGGAATATTGCGTTACGCGGACCGGCGCATCGGGCAGGGCATGAAGCTTTGGACGTTTGGCTACGGGCCGGCAGAGAAGGGCTATGAAGAAGGCTACACCGACCACGCCGGTCCCTACGACGAGCTGCAGAGCGGGCGCTACGTTTGGGACGGGCACTACGAATGGGTTCAGCCGCACAAAACCGAAGGCTGGAGCGAGTGGTGGATTCCGGTTTCGCACACCGGCGGCCTGACCACGCTGACTCGCGACGTCGCGCTGAAACTGGACGTTCACCCGGACCCGCAAGGTGCAAATTCCGTGGTCCGGATCGCGCTCTCGGCCACAAGAGTGGTTCCCAGAGTGCGGCTATCGGTAAAGGCCAAGTGCGGCAAGCTTCTGGATGAGCCGATCGATCTCGATCCCGCGAAGCCGTTTCATACCGAAGTCAGCGGCATTCACGCGGCGAGCGACGGCCTCACGCACATGGTCGTTTCCATTACCGATGCGGCGAGTCATAAGCTGCTCGATTACCATCGCCCGGACAGCAATCCGGGCGGCAAAGAGTACACGCCATTTACAAAGCCGCTCGTAGAGCCGCATAAAACCCCAGACGAAATGAGCGTCGAGGAATTGACGCTCGCGGCGGAATATCAGTTGAAGGATCTCAACGTCTCCGGCGCCAAAAAACTTCTCGCGAGGGCATTGCGGCGCGATCCCGGCTATTCCCGCGCGCATCTCCTGCTTGGCATCTCCGATTTCAATCGCGACCGGTTTGGCGACGCGGCGAAACAGCTCACCAAGGTCATTCAACGCGATCCTTACGACTATGCTGCGTACTTTTATCTCTCGATGAGCGAGTTTGTGCTGGGCGAGAAAGCGGCGGCGGAACGAAATCTCTACTACATCCCCCAGGCGAGCGCCTACTATGGGGAGCGCGAATATCATCTGGGCATCCTTTCGTTCCAGCGCCGTCACTATAACCAGGCTGTAGAACATTTCCGCCACGCAGTCGGCGCGAACAGTGATGACCTTTCCGCTCGGCTTGCCCTCGCCGTGGTTCTCCGCGAGCAGAGCCGGAAGGCGGCGGCTCTCAAAGAGCTGAACGCGGTCGAGAAAATCGACCCGACAAACCGGCCGGTATGGGCGGAGCGCTGGTTTCTTACCGGCGATGAGGCGGATCGTGCCGAATTGCTGCGCTTAACCGGCGGCCAGACGCAAGAGGCGATTGCGGTCACAACGCTCTATAGAAATCTGGGGCAGTGGAAACAAGCGGCGCGGATCTTGCAGCTCATTGGCGATCACAGCCAGGATCCATGGGGCACGACGCCGGTCTTTTACTACACGCTGGCTTATTGCCAGCGCCGTGCTGGAAACCTGCATGCCGCGGATGCCTCATTGGCGAAGGCGCGCGCCGCGGCCGGAAAAGTGGACCGCTTTCCTTACCGCCGCGAAACCGAAGTGCCGCTTGCCGAAGCCGTTCGGCTCGATCCCAACGACGTGACCGCACGCTTCGATTTAGCCTGCCTGCGGTATTTCCGCGGCCAGCCGAAGGCCGCCATCAAGCAATGGAAAACTGTTCTCGCAATCGACCCGCGCGACTTCTCCTCGCTCCGCGCTCTCGGTCTCGCGTATGCCGAACAAGGTTTTCCGATCGACCAAGCGATCGCGCAGCTCCAACATGCCGTCGCTCTGAATCCTGCTCATTTGCCTACTTTGGATGACCTCAGCGCCATGTATGCACGAGCCGGCCTGTTCCAGGATCAACTTGCTCTCTTAAAGAAAGCCCTTCAACGTTTTCCCACGAATGATGACCTTGCCGACGGCGTGCTCACTTCATACCTGAATATGGGCAGCTATAGAGACGCTGAGCGCGTGATCGAGACACACCATTTTGCGACTCGCCATCGAAGCTATGGCCTGCGCGACCAGTATCGTCTCTTGCGCTGCGGAATGGGCGCCCAGGCGTTCCGCCGCGGTGATTACCGGCGCGCTTTGCAACTGTTTGAATCGGCTTTCCATCCGCCGGTCTCGCTCGGCGTAGATACTTTCGCGGACCAGCCTTCCCCGCGTATCGAATACTATATTGGCCGGACTCTCGACGCGCTCGACGAGAAGGATCAGGCGCGCGGTGCTTACGAAAAGAGCATCGCCGGACTCGACCAGTTATCAGGCGATCGCGACAGTTGGAGCAGCGACAACTTTCTTATGGTGCTGTCGCTCGATCGCCTCGGCCGCTCGGACGAAGCTACGCACCTCGAAAAGCATTTCTCCGACTTCGCCGAGACGGAGCATGACTCGAAATCCGCCCAGCATCGCGCCGCCGCGCTCTATTTGCTTGCTCTTGTGAGCCAGCACGACCGCCATCCCGAACAAGCGAGGCGCTTACTGAAACAGGCGCTCGCGGCCCGTCCCGACCTGCTCGCCGCCCGGCTCGCTTTGCGCGGCGACGTGATCAATCCGCTTCCGGAGAAAAACTGAACATGCGTGTCTGTACGAAAATTCCGGCGCTCCTGCTGTTCTTAGCCACGCTCTGCGGCGCCGCTGAATTAATCCTTCCGGGCCCAGCTCTGGAACGGGATCACCCGGTCACGGTGATCTATAAAGCCGAGTTCTTAGCCACGGGCAAAGGCACGCTGCATGTCCGCTGGACCGATTCTTACGGCCGGGTTATCGAAGATCGCACCATCCTCGTCGTGCTGACTGACGAGAACGAGATTCGATTCCCCCTAGACCTGCGGCGCGCGGTCGCCATGCAGAATCATTTGCATGTTCATTTCTCGTTTGCCGGTGTGAATAACAAAGGCAAAGCAGATCACCGCGAAGAAGATGCCGATGCTTCTTTTATCGCCCGTCCGCCGGACCCGAAATGGTGGGACTACATGATCATCATGTGGCAGGATGGAACCGCCAAACACTACCGGCAACTAGAAAAGGTGGGCGTCAACGCGGGCAAATCGGCCCAGCATTCCGGCGCGATCCCGGAGCCTCTCCTCAGCGACAATCTCCGCTGGTACGTGGAGAACATGGCGACCGATTTTTATTCGGCTTATCATATCTGGAGTCCGGACCGACCTTATAACTACAGCTTCCTCCAGGCAAGGGCGCGCTATCGAAAAAATCCCGCAAGTATAGAAGCTCTGAAGCGCCACCCGAGTTTCTCCGATCCCTGGTGGCTTCACAAGATTCACGACAGGCTGGTGAGATTCGCCCGCGCTGACTCGCCTTACCGTCCCATCTTCTACAATCTCGCCGATGAATCCGGAATCGCCGAGCTTGCCGGTTTCTGGGATTTCGATTTTTCCGATTATTCGCTGGACGGCATGCGGCGCTGGCTGAAAAAGCGCTACGGAACGCTGGCGGCGCTTAACAAGGAGTGGGGAACGCATTTCACCGCCTGGTATCTGGTTACGCCCGATACGACCAAACAGGCGATGCAGCGCACCGACGGAAACTACTCCTCATGGGGCGATTTTAAGGAATGGATGGATATTGCCTATGCCAGAGCTCTGAAGGTCGGCGTGGATGCCGTTCACTCGGTCGATCCTCACGCTTACGTCGGGATCGAAGGCGCTCAGATGCCCGGCTGGGGCGGCTACGATTACGCCCGGCTCACCTCAGTGTTGGACATGATGGAGCCTTATGATATCGGCGACAACATTGAGATCATTCGCTCGCTCAATCCGCACTTCCCGTTCATCACCACCGCATTCGCTACCGGTCCTGTCGAAAAGCACCGAGTCTGGTATGAATTTCTGCACGGCGCACACGGCCAGATCATCTGGGACCCCAAGCCTTACGACATCGTCAAATCCGACGGCACGCTCGGGCCGCGCGGCCGCGACGTCGCTCCTTATTGGAACGAACTGCGCGACGGTATTGGCGCGCTGCTGATCAATAGCACTCGTCAGGCCGATCCCATTGCGATCCATTACTCACAGCCGAGTATGCGGATTAATTGGATGCTCGCGCAACGCCCGAAGGGCGATGCCTGGATGTCCCGGATGTCGTGGGACGAGCCTAAGGACATGGTTCCGCGTCTGCGTGACTCCTATTGCCGCCTCATTGAAGATCATGGCCTGCAATATAATTTCGTCTCCTACAAGCAGGTGAAGCAAGGGGATCTTTCAAAGGGCGGCTATCGCATCCTGATTCTGCCGCGATCGCTTGCGCTCTCCAAAGCCGAAGCAACCGCCATTACGAATTTCGTGCACGAGGGCGGAACTCTCATTGTCGATGGCAACGCCGGCACCTACGATCAGCACTGCCGCCGCTTGCCTCAGTCGAGCCTTGCCGGAGTACTTTCAGGAAATACCGGCCGCGGCAAAGTCGTTCATATGAACGCGCTCCACTATCGCGAGAAGCGCATCACGGGCGCGGAAGCCCCTGTGTACGGGCAGATGACCAAAGTCCTCGCGGAAGCCGGTGTTGCTCCCAGGTACCGCGTTGCCCGCGCGGATGGCCGTCCGATGGCCGGCATCGAGACGCAGGTATTTCGCGATGGCGGCGTTTCGATTGTCGGTCTGGACAGCAATCCGCCCGTCGAGCAGGACAATTTGGGGCCGCTGAAAAAACTATCGCAGAAACGCTTTCAGAAACCGCAGCCGATCCATCTGATCACGCCGCAAGAGATGTATGCCTACGATATTCGGCGCGCCAAACCGCTGGGAAAGGTGAAGGACCTGTCCTTGACCATCGATCCGTATGAGCCGACCATCATCGCCTTCAGTCCAACGCCGCTGCCCAACCTGGAGATAAGATCTCCGCGGCGGATTCGGCGCGGAGAAACGGCACGCATCGGCTTCATGCTTGAGGGCCATTTTAACGCCAGGCACGATGTACTCCACGTTGCTGTTCTCGGGCCGGATGGCAAACCCATCTCCCGGTATTCGGGCAACATCCTGATGTCGTCACAAGGCGGCGAAAAAACGTTGCCGCTGGCTCTGAACGATCCGGCGGGCACATGGACAATCGCCGTACACGACCTTTTGTCGGGCCAGAAACGGAAGACCACTATAGACGTGCTTTAGGGCTCATCCGAGATGTCGATGGCCTCCAAAACCTGCACCAGCCGGTTCATTTCACCCACGACACGCTGCCGGAACCGGGGCTCAATCTGTGCAACCAGCACAATGCGCGCGATTCCCGCGCAATCCGGATCTTGTTCGAGCTGCAGCGCTTCGATATTTTCTCCCTTAGCCGTAATAATCCCGGCCACGCGCATCAGCACACCCGGCTTGTCCTCAACGCGCAAATAAATGGTTCGCCGCACAAGTCTGCTACCGACGGAGCATGTGGCTTCAGGGTAACAGCCTTTTTTGCAGTGCGCAAATAAGCCTGCGGGCTGGTCCAAATTTTTCATTGACAGATCGGCTAGGTTCTGATATTCTCCCATCAATTGCTAGGAGAGGGAGGTGCGTCCTCATGACATGTTCCTTGCTGGTTGCAAGAAAGTATTCACTGGTACTAGTTCTTTCCGCTTTTCCCCTTGCGGCCCAGACAGGCCGCGGCGTCGTGACTGGTACTGTCCAGGATCCGTCCGGCGCGGCGGTGGCCAAGGCCGCCGTCACGCTAACGGCTACCGCGACCGGCGCCGAGCGGACAGCCACTTCCAACAGCGCCGGGCAGTATTCATTTTCCAGTCTGCCCGTCGGGCCGTATCAGCTTTCGGTTGTAGCGAGCGGTTTCGGGCAATGGCAGACGAACTTCACGCTTCAGGCCGGTCAGACCGTTACCGTTGACCCGAGGCTGCAGATGAGCGCGGTCCAAACCAGGATTGTGGTCAGCGGCGCCGCCTCTCAAATCACCACACAGGGGGCACAACTGAGCGATCAAATGACCGCAAGGCAGATCCACGATCTTCCCCTGAATGGCCGTGACGTTAGCAACCTGTTCAGTCTGACGCCGGGCATAGAAGGCGGGCAGAATACACAAGGCGCGCCCGCCCCGCGGACGAACGGCATGATGGTAGGCTCCACAGGAATTCTGGTCGACGGCATGTCCTACGTCGATCGATTCGGAGGCGGTATATCGCGCGTCCAGCCTGGGCTCGATACGATCCAGGAGTATCAAGTGCAAACAGCAGGTTCCAGCGCCTCCTTCGACCGACCGGCGACCATCCAGCTTGTAACACGAAGTGGGACCAACGCCTTCCACGGAGCAATTTTCGAAACGCTGCGCGACAATTACGGCGGCCTTGTCGCCCGCGCCGTCCAGGACGGCAATACGCCAGCCAAGCTGATTCGTAATGAATTCGGCGGTTATGTAGGCGGTCCCATCGTCAGGAATCGCGCATTCTTCTTCTACGACCAGGAATTCCTGAAACAGCGTCAGCAGGTGTTTGCACAATCCGCGATGCCCACCGCGGCCATGTGGGGGGGCGATTTCAGCAATATGACGGATACCAGCGGCGATATATACACTTTGTATAATCCATACACGACTACCGCAAGCGGCTCGCGCGCGCCCTTTCCTAACAATGTCATCCCCACCACCCTTTTGAATACTCAGGTGTTGGATGCCTTTAAGGGCGTGACGCCTCTGCCTACGGGCCCGAACGCGAGCGCGAACCCTTGGATTGGCGAAAACTTCCAGGCCTGGTATCCCCAGAACACGGACACGGACTCCATCACCGGCCGCTACGATCAGACCTTATTTGGGAAAGACAGCCTTTCGGTTCGATTCACTCGATCAGTCTTTGATTACCTGCAGCAAGGCGGTCACTACGGTTATCCGCCTCCCGGGCAAAGCAATTCCACTGGCACCTCAGCAAGAAATTCGGCCGTTTATAACATTACCGCCCACTACACGCACATCTTCAGCCCATCCCTGCTGAACGATTTTCAACTGGGTGCGCTACGCTCGGCGAACTTTCAGGGGACCGGCTCCGACGACGTCAACTGGGATTCCAAACTGGGCCTGCCGAATCCCTTTGGAGCGACAGGCTGGCCCACCGTCTACACCGACGCAGGCAACATGTTCTTTGGCGGCGGATGGGATAACGATAACCATAAAGCTCAGGACATGACGCAGTATGAAATCGACGATCACGTGACCTGGGTTACGGGCAAGCACACGCTCGAATTTGGCTTCAAGGGCAAACAGGAGTACAACAATGTCGAGGAGTTGCAGCAGGCCCAGGGTTCGGAGTCTTTTGACAGCGCCTGGACCGGTCTTTACGATCCTTCGGCGAACGCCATCACATCGTTTACCGGATCGGGCCTCGCGAGTCTCGAAATGGGGCTTCCCGCGTATCTCTCAAACGTGTACAACCGGGGATATTTCTATTTCAGGCAAAAGGAGCTCGCGGCTTTTGCGCAGGATACCTGGAAGGTATCTCCCAAGCTGACCTTAACTCTCGGGCTGCGCTGGCAGACATGGACGCCATACCGGGAGAAATACAACCGCCTGGACACGATCGATCTGAATTCGCTGTCTCCCACTTCCATGCAGGTGGTGCTGCCGGGTAACACCACCTTGGCGGACATCCCCGATTTTCCCGCAGGCGTTGCTGACGCCTGGGCAACACGCGGATTGACGGCCGTTTCGGCGAATTCGATCGGGTATCCGAGCGCGCTTACGCCAAGTGTCTGGAACGATTATGCGCCTCGCTTGGGGGTCGCCTACCGGATTAACAACAAAACGGTTATCCGCGGCGGGTACGGCGTGTATTATTGGCCCATGCCGCTCTCGCAAATTCTGGCTACAATGCGGCTCAATGCGCCGTTAAATTTGCGCTATGTGAACAGCGTCGACGATCTCAACGGCGCCAACGGTGTCTACGCGCTGACCGCCGTCCCGGCAGCCAGCGACCGGCTGGGCACAAATGGCGCCGCTACGGTCACGCCGAGTGCGGTTGCCAGCTCGGCGCAAAACTTCCTGGCTCTGGATGCCCACAACTGGAATAACGACCGGATGCAGGAATGGACCTTTGCTATTGAGCGCGAGCTTGCACGCAACCTCGTGCTCAAGTTGGTTTATACCGGCAATCACGGGAGCAATCTGCAGGAGGATTGGGATGTCGATGCCCCGCTGTCGCGCTATAACTACCAGCTTCAGACCGGGCTGCTCGCTCCGTCTGAAGCTTACCAGCGCCAGTTTGACCCGAATTGGAGTTTGCATGCGGTGCGGCACAACGGCTACTCCAACAGCAATAGCTTCCAATTCATTCTTGACAAGCGGTTCTCGCACGGTCTCTCCTTCGATTTCTTCTATGCCTATACGCACTCGATGACCACCAACGATTCCGGGGCATTGTCCTCTGGAGGCGGCAGCATCAACGCGGTCTCGATCGGCAGCGGTACTCAGGGCTCCGGCACCTCGGGCTCAATTCCTGCAAACAACGAACTGCTGGGCGCGCCCAATCTAACCGATGCCCAGCGGCTCCGGCTTCTGTACACGAATTCGAGCCAGGTACCTCCGCAGCGAATCACCTGGACCGGCATTTACCAGCTTCCGTTCGGCAAGGGCAAGAAATTTCTCGAGAATGCGGGCCGCGGCCTCGACGCCCTGGTTGGCGGCTGGCAGATCGCCTTTATCGGCACTTGGGACGGAGGATTCTGGATGGGTAACAATGCTAGCGAATATCAATTTGCTAACCCGTCGCTCGGTCCGGCCAATCGCCTGAAGCTGAACTATTCCGGGCAAGCTCAGGAGCTCTGGTTCGCCGGCGATTTCGATCCCACCAAGGCGACCGGCGTGAATCTGGCAAATCTGGAAACGCTTGTTCCCGTCAACCGCGGCTCGCGCAACATTCACCCGCTTGGCGCTAGCTTCAACAATCGTGTGCCGCAGACCTTAGCGGACGGAACCGTTGTACAAACAGACATCACCGACAACCTGAGCTGGAACGCGCGCAATTATATGCTCGGGCCGCCCGCCTGGGATCAGGACATCTCGATCTTTAAATACTTCAACATTACGGAACGGGTGCGGCTCCGCATGAGCGGCGATTTCTTCAACGTATTCAATCATCCAACACTGAACAATCCCGACCCGACCACCGGGCTCATCAACCTGAGTTCGCAGCCCAACAGCCCGCGCATCATTCAAGTAGGCGCGCGCCTGGAGTTTTAACCGAAGTGGGGCAGACCATCCTTCTATGGTCCGTCCCTCAGCGCCTTCGGGGCGCGCCATTTCATGAAAGCCGCGGGGCCGCCTTTCGGTGACGTTCTTCATTCGCTCCGCCAGCCGGGCGGATCTGCCCGCGCTGCTCGAAATTGAGCGGCAATCGTTTGCTCACGAGCATTGGGATGCAGAGAGTTTTCTGACCTACGATTGCATGGTGGCCGAAGTAAAGAACACCATCGCCGGTTTTCTGGTCTCGCGGCAAACGTTTGCGGGCGGCAAGGATGCTCCCGCCGAGCGCGAAATCCTGAACCTGGCAGTCGCACCTGCCTTTCGGCGCAAGGGCGTCGCGACCGCGCTGCTCCAGGAAGAACTGGCCCGCGGCGGTGTTCATTTTCTCGAAGTCCGCGAGTCCAACCGGGCCGCACTGGCTTTGTACGGCAAAATCGGGTTCGTTCGCGCAGGCCGACGCGTCGATTATTACCGCTCTCCGGTCGAAGCGGCTATTGTCATGAAAATGAAATAGTGCTAATTATTGAATTGCGGGTGGCCGCTGGTGATGAGCCGGCGCCTCTCAGCGAGGCGAAGACTCAAAAGCTATCCGCGAATGAAGACATGCACTCATACCCACCGAGCCAGATTCTTTCTCCCAAACCTCAGAACCAGACTCGGCGCGGTCGTTCGATCACACTGGATAAGGAGAACCCTGCATGGAGAATCAACCGCAAGAAGACACGAAGGCGCATCTGCTCGCTACTGACACTCAATTCCGCTCGCTCGCCGAGCAGCATGCGCAAATTAAGAAGCAGATCGAAGAGATCGAATCCAAACCCCACGTCACGGGTGCGGACGAGCTCGAGGAGCAGCGCCTAAAAAGGCTCAAACTGTATCTCAAAGATCAGATGAACCGCATGCTGATGCAGTCGCGTCACGCGACGGTCGGCTAATTTTTCCTGAAATCCATCTCCTCGTCAGGGGACCGCTTCGGTTCCCTGACGCCCTGAGGAGTGCGGAGCTGAAGTCCACCTTCGGACTTTTGCCCTACTCGGGGGCGGACAATTGCTGGTCGGCATCGCGCCAGGCGCTGATCTTCAAGCGGCGACAGATCCAGCAGAGATCGTCGGCCGGATGCGGCCCCGTCGGGGGACTGCATACGGCGCCGCACACCGCGCAATGCTTTTGGGCGTGCGGCTTTTCCGAGTGCAGCGACCGCTTCGCCATTTCCAAAATCTCAGGCGAGATAATCGGTTCGGCAATCGGCTTCTTTTTCATTGCTGCCTCCACTATAAAACAGATTCCGGCTCAGGTGTGCAACTACAATGAGATCCAGTGTCCAAGACGGCATTTTTATTCCCCGGCCAGGGGTCTCAATATGCGGGCATGGGCAAGCTCCTCGCGGATGCTTACCCACAGGCGCGCGAAACCTTCGAAGAAGCCGACGCGGCGCTCGGCATGGAGTTGTCGCGCATTTGCTTCGAGGGGCCGGAGGAGGAATTGAAGAAAACCGAGAACACCCAGCCGGCGCTGCTCACCGTTTCGGTTGCCGCCTGGCGGGTGCTGGCGTCCGAAGGGTATACGCCCGGCATAGTGGCAGGTCATAGCCTCGGCGAGTATTCAGCGCTGGTGGCGGCGGGCGCGCTGGAGTTCGCCGACGCGCTCCGGCTGGTCAAGAAACGCGGCCGCTACATGCAGGAGGCCGTGCCCCAGGGCGTAGGCGCGATGGCGGCGATCTTGAGATTGCCCGATGGAAAACTGGACTGGGTTCTTGCCGAGGCGGCACAGGGCGAGGTGGTCACCGCGGCCAACTTCAATTCGCCGGATCAGGTCGTTATCGCGGGCCACACCGCCGCGGTGGAGCGCGCCATGGCGCTCGCCAAGGCGGCCGGCGCGAAGCGCGCGGTCCCGCTGCCGGTGAGTGCGCCGTTCCATTGTCCCCTCATGCGTCCTGCCCAGGAGAAGCTGCAGCCCGATCTGGAGACGACACCAATCCGGGATTTACGAGTCCCATTGGTGAACAACTGGCAGGCCCGGCAGATCACCGCCGCCGCCGAGGCCCGCGAGGGATTATTCCAGCAGATTCCCAACCCGGTTCGCTGGACCGAAACCGTCCGCCGGATCGCGCAGGAGGGGTATACGTACTTCATTGAAACGGGAGCGGGGTCAGTTCTCCTGGGCCTTGCCCGGACGGCTGCTCCCGCACTGAAAGGGGCCAAGTTCGGCGAACCCGCCGACGCGGAGAAAGTGAGAGCATTATTCGCCTAAGCCGATGAGAATAAGAGCATGCGTAAAGCAACTTCCTTGCTTGACACGGGAGAAACCGTTCGGCAGACTTAAAAATTCAAAAGGAGGGCCGGTGAGGCTCAGCGCATTGGTTCTCGTATCTCTGGTTGCATTTCCCGTTTTTGGGCAGCAACAACAGAACACCCAGGAAAATAATCAAGGATCTTACAATCCGTTCACATTGGCGAGCGGGGTCTTGCAGCATAACTTTTTTAACGTCTACGCCTACGGCAACGGGGCCTACGACACAAACGCTCAAATTCTTGCCAACGGCAAAACAACCGGCAGTCCTGGCTACGCGCTTGGCGGGGGCGTTCAACTGTCGCACGTGTGGAAAACCGCTACGCTCGGCCTTAGCTATTCCGGCGGGTACCAGCACTACAACAGCAATTTTTTCACCAGCGGCCCGACGCAAAATCTAGTTTTAGGCTACACGAAACAGTTCAGCAAGAGGTGGGCTCTGTCGCTTTCGGAAGCAGCCGGCATTTATCTGTATGGCGAATCCTATTACAGCACCCAGGCCACCAACACCAACACAGTGGTCACCAACCCATTCTCTTCCGAAACCAGATTTGCCTCAAGCTCGATCAGCCTGACCTATCGCCAGACTCGCCGCTTAAGTTATGTGTTCAGCGGGTCCTATTCCCTGTATCGCTACAATGGTCCTCGCGGAATCGGAGCGAACGATGTTGGCGCATCTATCGGCGCCAATTACCAGCTTACCGGTCGAACCACGATTGGCGGCAGATACTCCTATAGCTATTTTCGTTATCAACGCCACGCGGGCACCGACCACCTGAACGGAGTTTACGGAACCATCACGCACGACTTCTCCCGCAGATGGACAGGGTCCGCCTCTGCCGGCGTGACCAGGAGCAACGCGTCAGGCACCATCGCCGTGCCCATTACCATCCTCACCGGCACTGGGCAGACTCTTAGCGGATACGAGGTCGGAGCCTATCACAACTCGCAATTTATCCCGTCGCTTACCGGCACATTAACCCATCTGTATCGCCGGTCTCAATTCAGCATAAGTGGAGGTCAAGGCGTCAGTTCCGGCAACGGCGTTTTCCTGGCATCGCGGACCCGGTATATCGGAGGCGTTTATAGTTACAATTTGCGCAACTCTGTATTTTCTGTTGGCGTATCTTATGCCAAGCTCAGCAGCATCTCGAATACAATCAACTATGGTTATTCGTCGGGAAGCCTTACCGCCTCCTACGGGCATAATCTCTTCCGGTACGTCGCGGCAAACATCCGATACGACTTTATCGAGTACGGGGGGCTTGGCTCATTCAGCGGGCGGCACGATAATCACTTCACATTCGGCCTGAGTTTCAGCTCCAAGAGCATTCCTCTCACGCTGTACTGACCGGATGAAGGTTTCAGGGAATTTGCCTCCGCAAAGCTACGGGCATCGCATTTGCCCCATGGCGGGCGTCTAACGGGCGGAGGTGACATGAAAATATTCAACTGCCTGCTCGCTACGGCATTTTCTATGGGAATGGGGATAGTGACCTTGTCGGCGACGCCCGCCATGGCTGCACCGGCGCAAGTGGCGCCGGCTTATGGTTACGGTCCGCATGGCCCGCACAACCGGCTTCGCTCGCTAATCGAGAACACACAGAATGACTTGCGCATGGCCAACCGGCTGGAACCGAACAATGGGGACCAGCTGGAACGCTACCAGAACGCCCAGAAAAATCTCTCTATGTTCGACCGCAAATTGACCGTAGGTAAGTTCGACAAGGGGAAATTAACCGACATCATTAATGATCTCAAGCAAATCCTGAAGAAGAACAACTTACAAGTCAGCAGCCGGAGAGCGCTCACTCACGATTTGGCCCAATTCCAAATCGTTAAGGATCGGCATTAATCGGGCGCCCTGCCAGCCAACCCCAGAGCGGGCGCGCGCTCTTTCATCGCTTCAATACAAAAAGCGATGTGTTCGTCTAAAGGGATGCCGAGTTCCTCGGCTCCCTTTACAATATCCTCGCGGCTGACTGTGCGGGCAAATGCTTTGTCTTTGATTTTCCGCCGAACGGAAGCTGTATTTACTTCGGTAATGCTCTTACCGGGTTTGACATAGGCGCACGCGGTGAGAAAGCCGGAAAGTTCGTCGCAGGCAAACAGTGCGTGCTCGAGCAAAGAATCCCGTGAGACACCGCTGTAGTTGGCATGGGAAAGGATAGCGCGGCGAATCTCTTCCGGCACACCCCGCTCAGCGAGGATCGGCTCCCCTTTCATAGGATGTTCAGGCGCCTGGGGATGAATCTCCCAATCGAAATCGTGTAGCAGGGCGGTCACGGCCCATAACTCGCGGTCCTGTCCGAATTTTTCCGCATAGGCCGTCATACAGGTCTCGACAGCAAGCATGTGCCGGCGCAGGCTGTCGCTTTGGACGAATTCGCAGACGATCTCCCAGGCTTGGCCGCGTGTCATAGCGCTTTCCAGTTTAGGCCACGGCGTCAAGGGCTCGTCGCGCGGTCGCGTTCAAGATGGAACGACGCGCGCGGATCCCGTGCCGAGGCAGTCCCGGCGCGCTCGACGGCAAAACGCAGGAGCAGGGAGCCGGCGATTCCCAGGGCTCCGACGGCTCTTCTGTTCCGCACGAGGAGGCTGGCAGCGGTTAATATCTGCGCGCTCCGCCATAGCAAGCCGCTGAAGCCGTGCCGGAACGGGCGCCCCACGCGCGCAACCGAAGAAGCCTGCTTCTCCATCACGATGCCGGCCGCGAGTTCCGCCGCGATTCCGACGGTTCCGAATGTCTTCACGATGCCGCGCTCCTCTGCATCTTCCACACACATCTCGAAAACCGAGCCGAGGCTGGACATGGCGGAAGCGGCGAACAGAACGGGCAGCAGGCGCCGCGATTCCTGCCAAACGGGGACCGCCGTATTGGCTACGAGGACGCCTGTATAGGTCGCGAGGCCCGCGCCGAAAATTCCAGCCGTATATCCGCACGCTTCACCGAGCCTGCCGAGCAAACCGGAGCGTGTTCCCAACAGCAAGGCACCGGTGCTAGTTGCGCCTGCTCCGGCTAGAATCCATGCACCCATGTTCATTGGCGAGGTGGGACGAAACACCCGCAACATGTTAAGGAAACGCGCCGGCCGGCCGAGATCGTAGATCAGCAGACCAGCGCTAACACCCGCACCAATCACGCCGATCCAACGACAGCGGCGAACCAAGCGCTGGTGCGCGCGCGATTTCCGAAGCTGCGCAGCGGCGGCAAGCACGAGCGCCGAACCGGCCAGCCCGCCAACGAAGTAATAAGCCGGAATCGCCCAGGTCCAAACGGATTCCTGGAGCAGAGGGCGATCATAATAGGTGGGATCGGTCATGTCCGTTTCCTCGATCGAAGAACACCGATGTCAGGGCCGCCGCAGCTATCGCCGCCGCGCCCGCCGCCATCGAGATCCATGCAGCTTTCACTTTCTTCGTCGGGACAACAGGATCGGGCGGCAAGTTATAAACCTCCGGCTTGTCCAACAACAGAAAGAACGCGTGCAAGCCCTCGGTGCCGGGTTGGCTGGCGGCATCTTCGCCGTAAAGATAGGCATCGGGCATGCCTTGCGTGTGCAGCTTTTCGACACGCGCCTGCGCGTTCGTCCGAAGCGTTTCGAGATCGCCGAACTGAATCGATTCGGTGGGACAGGCTTTGGCACAGGCTGGAATCAGATCTTCTTTGAGACGGTCGTAGCACAAGGTGCATTTCCAGGCGCGGCCGTCGTCTTCGCTGCGATTGATCACGCCGAAAGGGCAGTTCACGATGCAGTAGCCGCAACCATTACAGACGTCCGGCTGCACATAGACCGCTCCGAATTCGTTGCGGATGATGGCGCCTGTGGGACAACTCTCCAGGCATCCGGCGCGCGCGCAGTGCTTGCAAACGTCGGATGAGAACAGCCAGGAGAACGCTTCTTCGCTCTGTGGATGCAGCGGAGCCGGGCGCTCGATGAACGCCACATGACGCCAGGTGGAAGAGCCGAGATGGACCGTGTTGTCGTACGACATGCCGGTGAACAGGAATCCGTCATCCGGCAATTGATTCCACTGCTTGCAGGCCACTTCGCAGGCTTTGCAGCCGATACAGAGCGTGGTGTCGGTAAAGAAGCCTTTTGTGGCCGCCATCAGACGTTACCCTCCTTCGTCTGTTCCGCCTTGTGGCCGTGTCCGGTGGTTGGTTTGCGGCGAGCGGCCGGCAGATCGCGATCCTTCTCCCGGCCAGGAAGGCTTTTGTAAAAGGGGCCGCTGGTGATGAAGCGGCGTTCTTTACTCTTGCGGCCCGCGACAATCATTCCCGTAAGCACTTTCGATTCCTGAATCGCCACATTGGGATCGCCGACAAAGCCGATTAACTCATTCGCGGCATCCCCGCGCACCAGACCTTTGCTCGCCCAGTGATACGGCAGCCCGATCTGATGCACGGTACGGCCTTTGATTTTCAGCGGCTTCATGCGCCGAGTCACCAGGACGCGCGCTTCGATTTCCGCGCGCATGGTGCGGATGGTGGCCCAGCCGCCGTTCTTCAAGCCCACCTCGGAGGCAAGCTCCGGCGACACCTCACAAAACATTTCGGGCTGTAACTCGGATAGCCAGGAAAGCCAGCGGCTCATGCCGCCCGCGGTGTGATGCTCGGTAAGGCGATAGGTGGTGATCACGTAGGGGAAGCGCGGATCATTGTAAGGCTGATGATAGGGATTATCTTTGCGCATCCACTCCATGCGCTCCGGATTGCACTGCTGGCCATAGAGCGGATTCTTCACCACCGATTCCTGCGCCTCGTAATGCGTGGGCAGCGGCCCGTCCTGCAGGCCGGTTGGCACGTAGATCCAGCCTTTGCCGTCGGCCTGCATGATAAACGGATCATCGCCGGAGATGGTCTCTTTGCCGCGCGCTTCTCGTGACGGGCGATAGGAAGGCGGGCGCGTGGCGATGAAATCCGGCGTATCGCCGCCCACCCATTTGCTCTGCGCCTCATCCCACCAAATCAGCCGCTTGCGCTCCGACCATGGCTTGCCCTGCGGGTCCGCCGAAGCGCGATTGTAGAGAATGCGGCGGTTGTCCGGCCAAGCCCAGGCCCATTCGGGAGCGATATGATTCTGCTCCCAGTACGGCTTGCGCCGCGCGGTCTGGTTGATGCCGCCCCGATAGCAGCCGGAATAAATCCAGCAGCCGCAGGCGGTCGAGCCGTCATCTTCGAGTTCCGTGTAGCCGCCGAGAGTTTTGCCATCCCGGATGGTAAAACCGTTGATTTCGCGCAGAACCGCTTCTGCGCTCGGTTCGCTCAGAGGCCCTTCCACGGGATAGTCCCAGGTCAGATCGCGGATGGGCCAATTACGCTTTCGGTTGTATTCGTTGCGGTAAAGAAGCTTGAGCCGCTGGCCGAGCTTGAACATGAAATCGAGTTCGCTACGGGCATCGCCGCGCGGTTCGACCGCTTTGTGATGCCATTGGAGCAGGCGCTGCGTATTGGTGAAACTGCCGTTTTTCTCAGTGTGCGAGGCGGCGGGGAAAAAGAAGACTTCGGTGGCAATGTCCTGCGGCTTTACTTCCCCGCGCGAGATTTCGGGCGCTTCGCGCCAGAAGTCGGCGGTTTCGGTGAGCTGAAAATCGCGCACCACAAGCCATTCGAGTTGGCGCAAGCCCTTGCGCTGCAGCGGGCCGTTCATGGAGCCAACCACCGGGTTTTCGCCCATGATGAAATAGCCCTTCACCACGCCATCGGCCATTTCGGTAACCGTATTCATATGCGAGTGGTCGCCGGTGAGCGTGGGCAGGTAATCGAAGCACCAGCCGTTGGCTTTCGTTGCAGCCTGACCGAAATAAGCCTTCATCAGTGAGACGAAATATTTGTTAAATTCGCCCCACCAGCCGGAGGGCGGCTGATTCAGCTTGATGTACGTTTGGTAGTCTTTGTCGTGCTTGGAGTGCGGCATCGGAAGATAGCCGGGGAGCAGATTGTAGAGGGTAGGAATATCGGTTGAGCCTTGAATGGAAGCGTGGCCGCGCAGCGCCATGATGCCGCCCCCGGGGCGCCCCATATTGCCGAGAAGCAACTGGATAATGGCCGCCGAGCGTATGTATTGCACGCCGTTCGAATGCTGCGTCCAGCCGACCGCATAGACAAAAGCGCCCGTCCGCTCGCGGCCGGAATTGCGGCAGAGCGCTTCCGCTACTTTGAGGAACAGATGCTTGGGGACACCGCACGTCTCCTCCACCATCTCCGGCGTGTAGCGCGCGTAATGCCGCTTTAAAATCTGAAACACGCAGCGCGGATGTTGCAGCGTAGGATCGATACGCTCCGCCTGGATCGGTTTGCGCTGAATCGCTTCGCCCTTCTTACCCGCTTTCGATTCGCGCGCTCCCGCAGCCGCCTCCGGATCGACGCCTTCATACATCCAGGTGCGCTTGTGATATTCGCCTTTCTTCTTTTCCCATCCGCTGAACAGACCTTCGAGATCCTCGGTGTCCTTGAACTCGCTCGTGATGATAGCGGGCGCGTTCGTGTACTGAACGACGTAATCGCGGAAGTAGCGTTCGTTCTCGAGGATGTAATGAATGACGCCGCCGAGAAAAGCGACGTCGGAACCCGCGCGAATCGGCACATGGATATTGGCGACAGCGCTCGTGCGCGTGAAACGCGGGTCTACGTAAATAATCGTTGCGCCGCGCTCCCTGGCTTGCATCACCCAGCGGAAAGCGACCGGGTGACACTCTGCCATATTCGAGCCTTGGATGATGATGACATCCGAGTTCACCAAATCGCCTGGGAACGTGGTGGCGCCACCCCTGCCGAACGAGGTCCCCAAACTGGGGACCGTTGCGGAGTGTCAAATACGGGCCTGATTTTCTACCTGGACGATACCGAGGCCGGTGAAGAGTTTCTTAATCAGATAGTTCTCTTCGTTGTCGAGCGTCGCGCCCCCCAGATGCGCAATCGCCAGGGTGCGGTGCAGCGGATTGCCCTTTTCGTCCGCTTCTTCCCAATGCTCGTCGCGCGTTTTCTTTACCCGTGCCGCAACCATGTCCATAGCTTTCGCGAGCGGAATCTTTTCCCATTTGGTGCCATGCGGACGGCGATAGAGAACGTCGCTTACTCGATGCGCGCCGGTTACCAATTGAAATGTGGCCGCGCCTTTCGGGCAGAGGCACCCGTTGGATACAGGCGATGCAGGATCGCCCTCAATGTCGATAATCTTGTCGTTCTTAACATAGACCAACTGTGCGCAGCCGACGCCGCAGTAGGGGCAGACTGAGTCAACCACTTTATCCGCGCTCTTCGTGCGAGCGGCAAGCGATTCCGTCTGAGGAGAAACCGCCGATTTGTCCAGCCCTTTTGCATCGCCGCGTTGAAGCTGGCGCAGAACCGGCCAGCGAAGGGGAGAAAAGCCGTTCGATTGGGACATCGCAACGTTAGATGCGAGCTTTAAAGGCTGGTATATCGGAAAAAGTACATATAAGAGGGGTACGGTCATGCGGGCCATCTCCATAAGAAACCTGCCCGAAGAAACATACCGCACGCTCAAGCTGCGCGCGGCACAGCATGGCCGCAGTGCAGAAGCGGAAATCCGTGCCATTCTCGAAGCGGCGGTGCGGCCCAAAACGCGGGATACCGGACCGTTCGAAGCCGCTGGCGTCTCTATCATCAATCCCTGGAGAGCGGTAGGTTTTTCGGCGAGCCACTCGCCCTATTGACATTCTGTACGGGGAGCGATATGCTCATATAGAGCCTCAATAGGAAGTCCAATGTCCGGTGCCTCAAATCTCCTGCAAGGAACGCTCGACCTTCTGATCCTAAAAGCTCTGGCGCTCGAAGAGATGCACGGCCTTGGCATTTCCCGCCGGATCGGACAGATCACGAATAACACGTTCGATGTAAAGCCGGGATCTTTATTTCCCGCGCTGCACCGCATGGAACAAGCCGGGTGGCTGAGTTCGTCGTGGGGCGAATCCGAAAACAACCGCCGGGCCCGCTATTACCGGCTCACGAAGGCGGGGCAACGCCAGTTGGGAGTTGAAAGGGAGCAATGGGACAGAATTTCGATGGCAATTGCTTCCGCCTTGCGCGCGATGTAAAGAGGACGCGATGATTTCTCTGAAATCACTCTGGCGCAATCTCTTCCGCGGCGCGGAATTTGAGCGCAATCTGTCCGACGAACTCGCATTCTATGCAGATCTGCTGACGCAAGAAAAGATCAGCCGCGGAATGAGCGCCACCGATGCACGCCGCGAGGCGCTGGTCGAGATCGGTGGAATCGAACAGGTGAAGGAAGAGGTTAGGGACGTTCGCGCAGGCAGTTCCTGGGACGGCGTTTTTAAAGACGTTCGCCAGTCAGTGCGTAGCTTGTGGCATTCTCGCGGATGGACTGCGCTGGCGATCGGCACACTCGGGATTGGCCTCGGAGCGACGATCCTGATCTTTAGCATCTTTTACGGCATCCTGCTGCAACCGATGCCGTTTCGCAATCCAGGCCGGCTGGTACAGCTCTGGGAAGCCCGCGCCGCGAAAGGATGGGATCAGGCTGGGTTCTCCCGTCCGAATTTCTGGGACGTTCGTGCGCGCAGCACCGCTTTCGAATCCATGGGCGCGATGGTCGGCTCGAATATGAACCTGACCGGAAGCGGCAACCCGGAGCACCTCTCTGCCGCAGTGGTTTCTGCGCAGTTCTTTCATGTGCTCGGCGTGACGCCGATTCTCGGCCGTGATTTTGGGCCTCTGCAGGATCAACCGGGACACAACCATGACGTAGTTTTACTTTCGAGCCGGTTTTGGCAGAGCCGGTTTGCGGGATCGCGGAAGGTCCTCGGGACCAAGCTGCACCTCGACAATCATGCATACACAGTCATCGGCGTGCTGCCAAACGGCGAGCCATGGCTGAATGCAGGGGACGTTTTCGTGCCGATGGTTTATGACCCGAAAGAGGACGACCGCGGCAATTTCGAAGCTACGGTGATCGGACGGCTGGCGCCCGGCGTGACGATTTCCGCTGCTCGTGCAGAATTGCAGAGCATCGCACAAGGACTCTCGAAGACTTATCGGGAAGATCGGGGCATGGGCGTACGGGTCGCACAGTCGGAGATTTGGCGGGCCGATGCCTCGCTCCGGCGCGCTCTTTGGGTGCTGCTGGGCGCGGTCAGTCTTCTGCTGCTGATCGCGTGCGTGAATATCGCCAATCTCCTGCTTGCCAAGGCGAGCGCGCGGAGCCGCGAATTGTGCCTCCGCCAAGCGCTGGGGGCCAGTCGGCACCGGATTATCCGTCTGGTGCTTTCGGAATCGCTGCTGCTGGGATTTCTTGGCGCGGCGCTCGGGCTGATGATTACCGAGTGGGGGCTCGCAGCGATTCGATTCGCGGGGCTCAGCGGCATTCCCAATGCGGCGAACATCCATGTCAATGGCTGGGTGCTTGGCTTTGCGCTGGCAGTCACGGTTCTTTCGGGAACGATCTCGGGATTGATGCCCGCAATTCAGTTCTCGTCGGGCAACATCGCCGCCGCTCTTCGCGAGAGCGACCGCACGCAGACAGCCAGCCGCACTCAAAATCGCGGGCGCACGGTGCTGGTCGCGGTGGAAGTCGCGCTCTCGATGATACTTCTGATCGGAGCGAGCCTGTTGATGCGCAGCTTCGGCAAACTGCTCTCTGTAAATCGCGGTTTTGCGACAGCGAATCGAGTGATCGCGACGGTAAACATTCCGCTGAATTATGACGACGCGCGCGCGGCAACGATCACCGGCACGCTGCTGGAGCGTGTTCGGGCGCTCCCCGGCGTGCACGCTGCGGGAACCGTGAATTCGACGCCGATCGTGGGCTGGGACCCCGGCATGGGTTTCGGCGCGGAGGACTCGGCCCAGACCGTCGATGGCAAAGTTCCCTGGGCAAGCTGGCGCTTTATCTCGACAGGATATCTTCACTCGATGGGAATTCCGCTTCTGAAAGGCCGGCAATTCGTCGATTCGGATTTCGACAGACAGAAGGTACGCCGGGTTATCGTCAGTCAATCGATAGTGAATCTTCTCTGGCCGGGCAAAGACCCGATCGGGCGGCACATCATTCTCTGGAAAGGACAAGGGAACGATGCAGCCGAAGTGATCGGGGTTGCCGGAAATACGCGGGACCATGGATTGGCGCAGGATCCCACTCGCATTGTTTACATACCATTCGTGGGACAAACGAATTCGCCGGCGCAACTCATCGTTGACGGGACGTTGTCTCCGGCGCAGGTTGCATCCTCCTTGCGGTCGATCCTGGCTTCCATCGATCCGCAAATTCCGGTCTCCGGCGTAGAGACAATGGGCGAGCTTGTGAGGAGCACGCTCGGTTCCAAGCGGCTCGACGCGGCGCTGCTCTCCACCTTTGCGCTGATTGCGCTTCTGCTCTCGATGACAGGAATCTACGGTGTGCTCTCCTATTCGGTTGCGCGGCGAACGGCAGAGATTGGCATTCGGGTCGCGCTGGGCGCGGATCGCATCGCAATCTTGAGCCTGATCGTGCGCGAAGGCATGCAGCCGATCCTGATTGGGATCGCGATCGGGCTTGCCGGATCGCTGGCGATCACCCGCCTGATGGCCGGCTTATTATTCGAGGTGAAACCTTTCGACATCGCCAGCTATGCGACCGTCACGGTTCTGATCGTCACGACGGCGTTGATCGCGTGCTGGCTGCCCGCGCGGCGGGCATTGCGGGTAGATCCGGCCGCGGCATTACGCGAGGCATAATGCACGGCGCGAGCTGCCAACCTGTAGGCTGCAGGTAAGGCAATATAGAAAGGTGCGTCTAGTCACCTTCGAATACCGCAGCCAGGCCCGGCCTGGCATTCTCGTTCAGAACGATTCCGTTATCGATCTATCGCCCGTTGGATTTGAGTCGGCGCTCGGCTTTATTGAATCCGGGGCTGAAGGGCAAAAGCGGGCCAAGACCGCCATGCGCGATACCGCGCCGCTGCGGCTGAAAGATGTAAAGCTGCTCGCGCCGATTCCCCGCCCCCGCAAGCTGATTTGTGTTGGGTTGAACTATCTGGACCATGCACGGGAAACGGGCGCCGAAATTCCTACCGTTCCCACCATTTTCAATAAGTTCGCGACCGCGGTGATTGGCCCGGGCGAAAACATTGTGCTGCCGCGAGTCTCCCAGGCGCCGGATTACGAAGCCGAATTCGCCTTCGTAATCGGCCGCGGCGGACGCCACATCGCGAAGGAGGCCTGGCACGATCACGTTTTTGGATACACGATCGTCAACGATGTGTCCGCCCGCGATTACCAGCGGGCGACTTCGCAATGGCTGATGGGAAAGACTTTCGATACATTTGCGCCGATCGGTCCATGGATTGTTACTGCGGACGAGATCGACGATCCGCACAATCTGGACGTGCAGATCGAAATCAACGGCGAGCAACTCCAGAACTCGAACACGCGTGAGCTGATTTTCAAAATTCCCGATCTCATCGCCTTCCTTTCGGGCGTCTTTACGCTAGAGCCGGGCGACATTGTTTCGACCGGCACGCCTTCGGGAGTCGGCTTTGCACGTAAGCCACCGCGATACCTACACCCGGGCGACGACGTGGTGGTCAAGGTTTCGTCCATTGGCGAGTTGCGGAATTCGGTAGTGGCGGAAAAATAGCTTTTAACGCGGCGCCCGAGTTTATAAATCCAGGAGCCGCAACCCCTTCCTAACGGTCGGGGTTCTGTCTCGTGCGCATGCCTTAGCCTGGGCGCCCACATTTACGCCGTGCACCCGATTTGAGATGCTGGTTGCGTGAGGCGCCGGCCATCGGCTACACTAATGTAGTTGACTCTGTCAAGCGGAGAGAAGAAGTCTGTCCATGCGAACTGAAATTCCGTCCAAGCACGAAGTTACCCGTGCCTGGCACGTGATCGACGCGGAAAACGCTGCGCTGGGAAGAATCGCCAGCCGCGCCGCTATGCTTTTGATGGGAAAGCACAAACCCATTTTCAGCCCGTCTCTCGATACGGGTGATCATGTCATTGTTGTCAATGCCGCCAAGGTAAAATTGACCGGCGGCAAGGAACAGAAAAAAGTCTATCGACGGCACACCGGTTATCCGGGCGGCCTGATCGAAACCGGAGCACGGCGCGTAAGGGAAACCCGGCCGGCCCGCATGGTTGAGCTCGCCGTCTCCGGCATGCTGCCCAAGACCAAGCTGGGTAAGCAGATGTACCGGAAGCTGAAAGTATACGCGGGAGAGCATCATCCGCATCAGGCGCAGAAACCGGCGCCGCTCTCGCTATGAAACCGGAGCCGGAAGCGTAAGCGACCGGTTGACCGAATACGAAAGGATTTTAGTTGCCAGCAAAGCTAGTACAGCAATTGGGAACCGGGCGCCGGAAAACGGCGACGACGCGCGTGTTTTTGCGCCCGGGCAAAGGCCAGATTACGATCAATCACCGGCCATTCGAAGATTATTTTGTCAGCGAGTCGGCGCGCGCCTACGTGCGCCAACCGCTGCTCGCCACCGAGACCGCGGAGCGGTTCGATATCATGATTCTCGCCTCGGGCGGCGGCATCAGCGGGCAGGCTGGAGCCGCGCGGCTCGGCATCGCCCGAGCACTGATTGAATTCAACTCCGAGCTGCGGGGCAAACTCAAGCAGCTTGGTTTTCTCACGCGCGATGCTCGCGCGCACGAGCGAAAGAAGTACGGGCAGAAGGGCGCCCGCAAACGATTCCAATTCTCCAAGCGGTAACTCGTCTGTACGTTTCTTTCGTTCCCACTCATAGACCCGCAAAGACCCGGCTCCACGGCCTGTTCTTTGCACAACCTGGCCATCTTGCGGCAGGCGCAAATTCCGCTTTGGGCCGCGCCAATCCGCGGGAAGCCCGTTCCAGTAATTAGGAGGCAAATTGCCATCAATTTCCATGAAGGAATTGCTCGAAGCCGGCGTTCACTTCGGGCACCAGACCAAGCGCTGGAATCCGAAGATGAAGGAATACATCTTTGGCGAACGTAACGGCATCTATATCGTCGATCTGCAAAAAACGCTAAAACTGTTTAAAGACGCGATGCGCTACGTCGGCGAGATGGCGGCGCAAGGCAAGACAGTCTTGTTCGTCGGCACCAAGCGTCAGGCGCAGGAGGCCATCGCCGAAGAGGCCAATCGCAGCCATCAGTTCTACGTGAACCAGCGCTGGCTGGGCGGATTGCTGACGAATTACACAACCGTGCAGCGCTCGATCAAGCGCCTGAAAGACCTCGACGCCATGGCGTCGGATAACGCATACGAAGGCCGCGCCAAGAAAGAAGCGAGCCGTCTCGAGCGCGAACGCAAGCACCTGCAGCAAAATCTGGCCGGCATCAAGGACATGAATGGCCTGCCGGATCTGTTGTTCGTCATCGATTCCAATAAGGAAGCAATCGCCGTAAAGGAAGCGCGCAGGCTGGGCATTCCGGTCGTCGCGATAGTGGATACCAACTGCGATCCCGACGAGGTCGATTACGTGATCCCGGGCAACGACGACGCGCTGCGCGCGATCCGGCTGTTCACGGCTAAAATCGCCGATGCTGTGGTCGAAGGCCGCACGCTTGCGACCGAGCAGGAGTTTGGCGGCGAAGGCGTGGTCAGCGAAGAGGAAGCGGCTTCCGAACACAATCCGGAAGAGTTTACTCAATACCTCGATCCGAAGTACGCTGAGCAGTTGATGTCCGAGAGTCTAGCCACGGCCAACGAACCGGAGCCGCCGCCGCGTAAAGGCCCGGCAACCGAGACCCCGGCTCCGGCCGCCGAGGAAGTCGCCAGCACGACAGTTAGCGAACACTAGTCGACAGGTCGAAAAATCGCGGCGTCGCGACCGAAGAGCCAGGCGTCGAGACGACTCTCGACGCGGCACGCAAGAGTGCGTGCGCCACGTTTTCGCCAAGTTGCGCGCGCCGGAAGCAGTACAGGTGTGTGGAGAATTATTAGAGGAATGGATGGCCAAAATTAGCGCACAGTTGGTAAAGCAGCTCCGCGACAAGACCGGAGCGGGCATGATGGAGTGCAAGAAAGCGTTGGAGGAGACCGATGGCGACGTGGCCCAGGCGGAAATCGTTCTGCGCAAGCGCGGGCTTGCGGCGGCGGTCAAGAAAGAAGCGCGTTCGACCAAGCAGGGACTGATCGCATCGCACATCGCGGAAGACCGAAGGCATGGCGTTCTCGTCGAAGTGAATTGCGAATCCGACTTCGTCGCGCGCACGGAGGATTTTCGCGGTCTGGCGGCCGACATCGCCGCGCACATCGCCAAACATAAACCGAAATATGTGCGCGCGGAGGAAGTAACCGAATCCGAGCGCGCGCATTTCAAAGCACATGAAGCGCTGTACGAGCAAAAGTTCATTAAGGACCGCGAGACCACCATCGGCGAACTGGTCAAAAGCAAAATCGCCAAGCTCGGCGAAAACATCAACGTTTCACGCTTTATCATTTACGATGCCGGCGACAAGGGGATCGTGGGAGCGTACATTCACCAGGGTTCGCAGATCGGGGTACTCATGCAGTTAGCGATTTCGGCGGACAGCTTTACCCGAAGCGAGGAATTCAGGATTTTTCTGCAGGATTTAGCCATGCAGGTGGCGGCATCAAATCCGCAGTATCTGAGCAAAGCCGATGTTCCCGCGGAGGTGCTGCAAAAAGAGCGCGAGATCCAGCGCGACCGTGCCCGTGGCGAAAACAAGCCCGAAAAAATGTTGGATAAAATCGCCGAGGGACGGCTGAGCAAGTTTTACGAAGAAGTTTGTCTGCTTGACCAACCGTTTATCCGCGAAAACAATATTTCGGTTTCCGAGATGATCCGTTCGGCGAGTTCTAAATTTGGCGGCGACGTGAGCGTAGACCGCTTTGTCCGCTTCAAGGTCGGCGATGCCGGCGATGCGCCCGGAGTTCAGGCGACCGCGGTAGTTCCTGCTCCTTAAGCCTGAACAGAGGCTCGGCCGCATGCCACCCTATCAAAGAGTTTTACTCAAAATCAGCGGTGAAGCTCTCGCTGGGCCGCAACTGTTCGGCCTTGATCCCGACCGCATCTTGTCCCTAGCCGAGGAAGTCGCCGAAGTTTCCCGCGCCGGGGTGCAGATGGGGCTGGTGCTCGGCGGCGGGAACATTTTTCGCGGCGTGGCGGCGGCGGCCCATCAAATGGACCGCGTGACCGGCGATCACATGGGTATGCTGGCCACCGTCATCAACGCGCTCGCCTTTCAGGACGCGCTGGAGCGGCTGCGAGTGCCGACACGAGTGATGACGGCGATCGAGATGCATGAAGTCGCCGAGCCTTACATCCGTCGCCGTGCGATCCGGCATCTGGAGAAAGGCCGCGCGGTCATTTTCGCCGCCGGAACCTCGAATCCGTACTTTTCCACCGACACCGCCGCCACGCTGCGGGGCCTCGAAATCCGCGCCCAGATCATCGCCAAAGCTACCAGCGTCGATGGCGTCTACGATAAAGATCCGAAAAAGCATCTCGACGCAGTGAAATTCGCGGAGGTGAGTTACACAGAAGTTTTGTCAAAGGCGCTGGGAGTGATGGATGCCTCCGCGGTCGCCATGTGCCGGGACAACGGCATGCCGATCGTAGTTTTCGACCTCAACGTGGCGGGCAATATAATGCGAATGGCGATGGGCGAGCCGATCGGCACCACCATCCGTCAATAGCAACACAGGATATGAAACAGGAACATCAATCGCCAGCGGGCGCGGCTACTTTCAAGAGCTTAAAGGATGTGGAGGCGGCCAGCCGCGGCCGCATGGAAAAAGTGGTAGCGGAGCTGCATCAGGAAATGGCCCATCTGCGGACCGGGCGCGCCTCCATCGGTCTGCTCGACAGCGTGCGCGTGGAATACTACGGCTCTCCGGTGCCGCTGAATCAGGTAGCGCAACTCCATGCACCTGAGCCTTCGATGATTACCGTCCAGCCCTGGGACCCGGCCATGATCGCGGCGGTGGAAAAGGCGATTCGCGGCGCGGATCTCGGCTTGAATCCCTCCAACGATGGAAAAATTGTGCGCGTGCCGATTCCGGCTCTCACTCAGGAGCGCCGGCGCGAGCTGGCCAAGAAACTCAGCCACATCGCCGAGGAGCGCCGCGTCTCGCTGCGGAACGTTCGCCGGGATGCCAACGACCAGATCAAGAAACTGCTCAAAGAGAAGCTCATCAGCGAGGACGACGAGCGGCAAGGCCTCGAGGCCGTGCAAAAGCTCACCGACACCTACATCGGCAAAATCGATCAGGCGGCTAAGGTGAAAGAAAAAGAAATTTTGGAATTCAATTAGCCCCCGAAACGCAGCGCTACGGGCTTCATCTTACTAAAGGGTAGTCCTTTGCGCACGGGCATTTTATTCGCCGCAATGTTCCTTTCGCCCGCGCTTTTGCTTCTGGGTGCGGATCAGCAGCTTTCCGGCAACTGGGTCCTCGATGTGGCTCAATCGGATTTCGGAAATGCTGCCCGCCCTACGAAGGGCGCGGCTACCTATACGGTTCGCGGCGACGTGGTGAATGCGACTCAGACCAGCTACCTGGGCGGCGCCCCGCAGAAAAGTCGGTTGACTTGGTATCTCGACGGCCTGCAGCATCCCAGCCAGCAGCCAGCACCTGGCTATTCGGTTACGCGCTGGAAGAATCACACGCTCGTGAATGATCGCAGTTCCAACGACGGGCTGTACAAGCAAACCATTCGAGTCACTCTTTCGCCAGACGGCAAGACCGCGACCGAGATCATGGACACGAAAACTCCTCAGGGAAGCAACCACGAAAAACTGGTCTGGAAAAAGTCCGGGAGCGGTGGTGGTTAGTGGTTCTGCAGTAATGGTGCAAGCGTTTCCACGCAGCGGGCCT
>DASVGP010000179.1:0-71712 GCA_036379475.1 Bryobacteraceae bacterium
CGGAAGCCTTCAGATCGCTAAAGACATCCGTGATCGCGTCCGCGTTGGAGGTGAAATTCTGCAGCACCGTGACTCGGTCGTCGAAGGAAACCACAGCGGCTTCGCCATTGGCCCCCACCACTGCCTCCGGAATCGCAGCGCCTACCTTCTTAATTTTTTTCAGCGCTGACGCGCAGCGCTCGGTGGTCTGAATTAAGACGACTAAAGCAATGGGCGCCAAGCCTTCGTCGACCACATCCAAATGAAAGTCGCGAACCTTCCCGTCGTCGGTCAAGACGAAATCCGAAGCAGTCAAGCCATAGATCGGATGTCCCTGGTTGTCGGTAACGCTTGCGGGCACGACCACCAGCGGAACCGTGGTGCGCAGGGTTGTGTTCTGGCCTAAAAGGCAAGCGGACGCCAGTATCGCGCAAAGAATTCCGGATGAGACCGGCCCATTCCGAAAATACATTGGCATTGTGACTAATCCGCTCAATGATTCTTCAGCATCTGCTGCATCTGGGCGAATGCGATTGCCGCATAAGGATCGCCTCCCGTGAGGTTGGGGAGAAACGGCTGCACCAGGATCTTGCGTGCGTCCGTCTTTTTTCCCGAATGCTCCAGCGATGATGCCAGCATGGCGCGAGCGCGCAGGTCCGCATTCCCCGAAGCTTTCAGCAGCGCCTGCCAGACCTGCGCCGCCTGGGCATAGTGGCCGAACAGGAAAAAGCCATAGCCGAGGACCGTCTGCCTAGCTCCGTTGTTGAGCGGCGATGCCTCGACCTTGGCCCGCCATTCGCTGGGCGGAAGATCCGCGTTCGCAATCAGCATCGCCACCTCTGCAAATACGCGTGCGATGGCAGCCTTCGCCAGCTTCGCTCCCTGCGCGGCCGAGCGCTTGGCTGCCGCCACGTTCCTGCCGGCTGCCTGCCAAACGGCGATTTGGCTCCAAGCGATCGATTCCAGATCGGGCTGAGCGAACTGGGCGGCTGCGAGCCGCGAAATCGCCTGCGGCATTTTCCCCGATATGGCGAGCCAGTTGGCTTCCGCCAACGGCGCAAATGGCGCTTTCGATTTCTCAATCTGCTGCAGGTATTTTTTGAATACCGAATCCGCCCGCGCCGGGTCTCCTTCGAGTAAGATGCAGGCCGCCAAATCGGGCAGAATGTCGGGATCGCTAGCGAGGCTCTGAAAAATTTTTTCCGCCTTTGGAAACTGCTTGGTTTCGAGCAACCCCCCGGCCAGATTCATCTGAATACTCGCATTGCCGGGATCCACTTCCGAAGCCCGCTTCAGCAGCGCCGCGCCCTTTTCGTCTCCTTGCAGAAAGCGAACAGCGGCCAGGCCGGTGAGCGCGTCCAGATTGTTTGGAGCAATCCGGAGCAATGCCGAGGCGGCGCTCGCCCGCTGCTGGAGCGGCGCATGCGTGGCACGCGAGGCAAGCTCATCGAAGCGCGCCCGATCCAATGGCGTAAATGTTTTCTCATGAGCCTGAGCCTTTGCGAGCAGCGCCTTAACGCCGCCCGGATTGGCGGTCGTGAGCACATGAAGCGCCGAAAGGTAGGCCATGCCGAACCCGGGGTCGAGCGCGATCGCCTGATTTAAAGCGTCCAACTGCTTTTTTGTATCGGAAGTCTGCGCTGCTCCGGCAAAAGCTCGAAGCGCCTGTTGATTCCTGGTCGAGTAATCGGTTGCATCCGCATCGATCCTTTTCGCCAGCCCGTTGAGCGTGGCGATCAGGCCGGCGGCCGGTCCTTCGACTTTCACCATGCGCCGGTTGCGCTGGGTTTTCAAATCGCGGAGAAACGCTTCCACATGGATGCGCCCGCGCCGCTCCTCAACAGTGGCTTCGAGCATTTCCGCGGCTTGGGCGCGATAGGCGCTCGATTCATCGTTGGCGATCACCGGCACGAACCGCCGCGAAGTGCCGAGGTCTTCGGCAAACACCAGCGCAACCGCCGCCTTCATCCACTCGGAAGCAGGGTCCGCAATCAAAATGTTAGCGGGAAGAATCGCAACTCGTTCGGGTCCGGGATCAGGCCCGTGCGAACAGGTGCAAAGCGGAAGTATTAATAAGACGAGAAGAGCGGGGGATCTGAGACGCAGGGCATCCTCTGGCTACAAGGGTTTCTCCCAGCTAGAGTATCGCACCTCTCGGGCTACAGCGGTTTCGGATTTTCGGCAAGAAGCTGCTGGAAAGCCGCGCTTTTTTTCAGCGCTGCGAATTCCGGCATCTTCGGAATGTCCTTACGGTTCTTCAGGCCCTCTTCGAGGGCCTTACGCAGATAAAGTAGCGCATCCGTGCTGTTGCCCAATTTGGCGTACACCTTGGCCAGGTAGAGGTGGAATAAAGCGCGCTGGCGGATGCTGCGCTCCTGCATTATGGTGCCGGATCTGCTGTTCTGCCAAAACACGTTGGGATCGATCCGGAGCGCATCCGCGTAAGCCGCCATGGAGCGTTTGTATTTCTTTCGGCTGAAATACGATGCGCCCAAATTCGCGTAAACCGAAGCGGGCGGGTTCTGGCCATACAGCCGCAAAGCGCGCTTATATAGCTTGATCGACTTCTTATATTTCTTCTCCGCGTAAAAGATGGTCCCCAGATTGTTCACCGCCTGCGGGTACTTCGGGTCCAGCTTCATAGCGCGCTGGTAATACTTTTTCGCCAGGCGGAACTGGAGCAACTCATGAAATGCGATGCCAATCTTGTTGGTCAGGACGGCCGAATTGGGCGGCCCTTCGCGATAGGCTATGATCGCCTCGCGGTACATTTTGCGGGCCATGTAGATATCGCCGCGGACCTGCGGCGAGAGCGGACGCGGCAATTGTGTCACGTCGGGAAGGTTCAGCCCGGCGGCGGAGACATTCACGGGGGGTGACTGTTCAGCCCCTAACGCGGCGGCTGCGAACGACAGCGCCAGACAACTCAAAGCGCGGCAAGAATGCCGGGTACGAGAAAAATACATCTCCCGATCCCCCTGTCCGACTACTATATACCTTTTTTGACCGAGCCGGGCCGCCCCCGCGCATCGTTGAATTTGCCTTCTTTGATCGCCGGGTGCGACGGAATCCGGAGCGGCATGCCGGTTCCGCCGTCTATACTGTAGACAGCACCCCTGGAGGTTCCATTGTCGTCCCAGCGGCGGTATCTTTATCTCGTTCCCTTGTTTATCGGGCTATGCGCCCTGATTGGCGGCGTGTTCGGCCCGGGCGCGGAGCCCGTTGCGGCGGCGGCGCAACAGAGCGTCGCGAACACTTCCGATGCGGATATAAAAGGCAGCCTGGAGTCCTTCACCAGGGTCTACGACATCGTCGAGCAAAATTCCGCCGAAAAGCTGACGCCGGACAAGGCTATTTATCAAGGCGCGATTCCGGGTATGCTGCGGACGCTCGATCCTCACTCGAACTTTTTCGGCCCCAAAGCTTACGCGCACATGCGCGAAGAGCAGCACGGCACGTATTTCGGCATTGGCGCCGTGATCGGTCCGCAGCCGCGCACCGGCAAATCGATGATCATTCGCCCCATGGGTGGCTCGCCGGCGTATAAAGCGGGACTTCGGCCCGGCGATATCATTCTCAAAGTCAACAGCACGCGCGTCGACAACAAGACCACCACCGAAGTGGCCAATCTGCTCAAAGGACCCAAGGGGACCAAGGTGCAGGTGACGGTGAGCCGGGAAGGCGATCCCCAACCCATCACGTTCAACCTGGTCCGGGCCGAAATTCCGTACGGTAGCGTGGACAAGGCATTCTGGGTGAAGCCGGGGATCGCGTACCTGCATATTACGTCGTTCAGCGATACGAATACCTTCCAAGAGGTGAACGACAATCTCAGGCGGCTTGGGGAAAAGAACATCCAGGGCCTGATTTTGGATTTGCGTGAAAACCCCGGCGGGTTGCTGCACGAAGGTGTGTCTGTGGCCGGGCGCTGGCTCGATCCGGGCCAGGTTGTGGTTTCTCATAAAGGGCGCGTCTACCCGGACCAGGCTTACCGCGCGCATGGCAGCAAGTATGGCGAGAGCTATCCGATCGTGGTGCTGGTGGACCGCTATACCGCTTCGGCGGCCGAGATTGTCAGCGGCGCCTTGCAGGATCACGACCGCGCCTGGCTTCTGGGCGAGACCACCTTCGGCAAGGGCCTGGTACAAACGGTGTATCCGCTATCGGACCATACCGGCTTGGCCTTGACTACGCAGCACTACTTTACGCCCAGCGGGCGTTTGATCCAGCGCGATTACTCGCACATTTCGTTCCTTGATTATTACTATGGCGATCGGTCCAACAAGCCCATCAAGTCGGAGCTGAAAGAGACCGATCTCGGGCGCCCGGTGTACGGCGGCGGCGGCATTACTCCGGACGAAAAATTCCAGGAGCCCAAACTCGACGCTTTCCAGATGAATACGGAGAATCGCAACGCATTTTTCGATTTCTCGGCCTACTATTTTTCCAATCACAGCACGAAGCTGCCGCACGGCTGGATCCCGCCCGAGAGCGTGATGAACAGCTTCCACGATTACCTGATGAAGGAAAAGGTCCCGTTCACCGAAGCGGATTGGACGCGCGACCATTCGTGGATGCGCAATCATCTGCGCGCTCAAATGTATGTCACGGCATTCGGCTACGAGTCGAAAGTGAAGCTGGATGTGGAGCAGGACCCCGAGATAGCGGCGGCTATCGAGGCCATGCCGAAGGCGGCTCACCTGCTGGCAGAATCCAAGGCGCATTTCGAGAGAGAGCGCGCGAGCCTGCGTTGAGAGCAAGCTTTCAGCCGTCAGCAATCAGCAATCAGCAATCCGTTCAGATCACCGTCCTCGATACGGGCGGGCAGTATACGCATCTGATCGCGCGCCGAATTCGCGAGCTGGGCGTCTATGCCGATGTCCAACCGAGCGACACGCCTCTGGAGAGCTTGAAATTCCGTAAAGGGATCGTGATTTCCGGAGGGCCTTCGAGCGTGTACGAACCGGGTTGTCCGGAGATCGATCCACGCATTCTTCGCGCAGGGGTTCCGGTTCTCGGTATCTGCTATGGCCATCAGCTCATCGCGCATCATCTGGGCGGCAAAGTGGAAAAAGGCGAGCGCGGCGAATACGGCATCGCTCAGCTCACCGCGAACTCCGCGGCTGCCGGCGACCCGCTATTCGAGGGCGTGGCGCATTCACAGATCTGGATGAGCCATCGCGACACGGTGATGGCCGTGCCGGCGGGATTTCAGGTGACGGCGGCGACGGAAGTTTCGGGCGTGGCGGCTATGTCGAGTGCAGACCGCAAGCTTTTCGGCTTGCAGTTCCATCCTGAAGTCGTACACACCCATGCAGGCCCGCGCATCTTGCGCAATTTCGTCTTCGGCATCTGTGGTGCGGAGCAAGACTGGGATATCTCGCAACGTGTTCCGCTGGTTGAGGAGCAGATCCGCGCCGCCGCAGGCGAGCGAAATGTTTTCTTTTTCGTCAGCGGTGGGGTCGATTCGACTGTAGCCTACACACTTTGTCTGCGGGCGCTCGGGCCGGAGCGGGTTTATGGCATCTACGTCGATAGCGGCTTGATGCGCAAAGGTGAAACCGAGTTTGTTCGCGGCATCTTTCGCGAGCTCGGGGCCAAGCATTTTCTGGCCGATTCCGCCGAGGAGGAATTCCTCGCGGCGCTCCGCGGCTTACACGATCCCGAGCAGAAGCGCTGCGCCATCGGCGAGCAGTTCGTGAAGGTGCAGGAGCGCATTCTTGCCGGCGAGCATTTTCTCGAGGGGCATTGGATTCTCGGGCAGGGCACGATTTATCCGGATACCATCGAATCGGGAGGAACCGCCAAAGCCGACCTGATCAAGACGCATCACAATCGCGTGGCCGGCATCCAAGCACTGATCGATTCCGGCAGAATCATCGAACCGCTGACGTCTTTTTATAAAGACGAAGTGCGCGAGATCGGACGCGAGATCGGCGTTCCGGAAAAATTCCTGGCGCGGCATCCATTTCCCGGGCCCGGGCTCGGGATTCGCTGCTTGTGCTCGACGGGCAAGGCGCCCGTGGCGCGCGATAGCGACGGCTTTCTGCTTCCGGTTCGTTCGGTGGGCGTACAAGGCGATTCGCGTAGCTACCGGCATGCGCTGGCGCTGGACGCTTCGCCGGACGAGGCGCTGCCGAGCGCTCCCGAACTGATTAACCGGCGTTCCGACGTGAACCGGGTCGTGTCTCTTTGCGGCGCCAAGGCGCGGCTGGACGCAATGCACAGCTTTGCGGCGACCGTCACGAAAGGACGGCTCGATCTGCTACGCGAGGCGGACGCGATGGTGCGGGATCTCTGCGAACAGACCGGCTTCGAAGACCGCGTGTGGCAGTTTCCAGTGGTGCTGCTTCCGGTGGGCACAGAAGAACAACGCGAATCTGTTGTCTTGAGGCCCATTCAATCGGTGGACGGGATGACGGCGGATGCGGTGCTCATGGAGCCCGAAATGGTAGAGCAGCTTACGGCGCGGCTGCTGCGGCTGGATGGAGTTTGCGGGGTGTTTTACGATCTGACGCACAAACCGCCGGGGACGATTGAGTGGGAGTGAGAGGCCCCTCCTTGACGGTCGGGGTTCTGTTCGGAAAGCAGGGCTGAAGCCCTGCGTGTGCTCTTTACTGGCCGATGGCGGCGAGCAGTTTCTGGGCGGGCGCGAAGTTCGGATTGAGGTGCACGGCTGCCTGCAGTTCCGCGCGGGCTTTATCCATCTGCCCCAGCCGTGCGAATGCTGCCCCGAGGCTGGTGTGCAAGGCGACATTCTTCGGAAGGTAGACCAGAGCGTCGGTATAGCGCGCGGCGGCTTGCTGGTTATCGCCGGATTTGGCCAGTTCGTCGCCCCAGGCAAACAGCACATCGCCCAAACGAGCCCGCGCGTTCTTATAATCCGGGTGCTCGGTGAGCAACTGCTTAAAGTCAGTGACGGAGGCATTTAAATCGCCCAGTTCGGCTTCCACGCTCGCGAGATTGAATCGTCCGGCATCCGACTTCGGATCGATCGCGAGAGCCTGGCGAAATGCCTGTTCCGCTTCGGGCAGCTTCTGCTCGGCAAAATAAGCGTCTCCCAGCCCTACCGGACCCAAAATGCTGGTGGGCTGTAGCTGGAGGCACTTTTGGAAAAACGGGATAGCCTGAGCCGGTTGGTTCTTGGTCATCAGGATGTCGCCCATGTTGTAATTGGCGGCAAAGTTGTTGGGGTATTTCTTATAGCGCTGCTGGACCCAAGCATCTCGAACCTCCTCGCGGTGGTCGCCCGGAGCCGCAGGCAGCAATTGCAGCCAGAGATCGCCCATTTCGTCGATGGAGCGGTCGCCGCCTTTGACCTCTTTGGGCGGACTATTCGGGTTTCGCGCGTTGCCGGCCGAATTGTCATAGTGATAACGCATGGAAACGACGGTTCCCTTTGGTAAGAAAAGAGGCTTTTTCTCAACAAAAACGCCTTGCCAGTCCAGATTCCAATGCGGGATGCGGATCAGCCATTCGCGCTTGCCGTCCGGCAAGGTGGCGTAGCCTTCCATGAGCGCGCACAAGTAGTGGGCATGGGGATAAATCGCCAATACATTTACATCTTCGGGAAGGGTGAAATCGTCGCTCACCAGGTAATTTTTATCGCCGGCCGGGATGTCGATGGCGCCGTCGTGTTCCAGCTCGATCAGAATCGGATACTTAGTCCGCGGTTGATTGGTGAAATAAAGGCCGATCTCGGGAGCGACAATCTCCTGTTTGCCGTCGGGGCGCATGTGGGTATTGAGGATAAGATCCATTCCCGGCGTGGCTTGCCAGGCCATGCCGGGGGGCTCCTCGACAGGCTTACTTCCGGGCTTCCAGGAGAGGAAGTAACCGTCAGGATTGACGGTGGTGCCTCTCACGGTCAGGTCCATACCTGGAAACCCGCCGTTATGCTCCACTTCCCGTTCCTGGGCGACGCCCATGCGGTCGATGATCGCGTTGGCATGATGGAAGACCCGCGGATTGTTGCCGGGTCGAATCGCTACGGCACGGACCCAGCGCGCTTTTTTCACGGGAACGGGCAGGACAAAATTCCAGAAGACCTCCGGCCCGGCCGCGTACAACTTGTAAGGATGGGCCACGTGCAGGATCATATCCGGAGGGCCGAGTTCCCAGGTGGAGCTAAACTTAGGCGGAACGGGCGCATTGGCCGCAGGGCCTTCCAGTCTCCCCTGTTTGACCCATTCGCCGATGAGCGCAATTTGTCTGGCGGTCAAATAGCGCGCGCCTTTAAAGTCGCCGTATCCCTTCTCGGGTAGCCAGGGCGGCATAAAGCGGCTCTTCGTGACCGCCGCGATTTCGAAGGCATGCCGTTTTGCGTCCGCATAGGAAAGTATGGAAAAAGGGGCGGCTTCGCCCGGGCGATGGCAGGGCGTGCAGTTTTTGTACAGGATGCGGGCGATCGTGGGATTAAAAGTGACCTTATGCGGTGTTCGCTTGGGAGGGGTAGCCGCAGCAGCGGAAACCACACCTATCGCCAAGCAAACAACGCCAGAGAGCCAAACCTGCATATGGAGAAACCAGTGGCATTCATCATAGCGCCGATGCTTAGGAAAATGAAAGCGCCAGCTTCCTTACTGACCGATCGCGGCGAGTAGTTTCCGTGCAGGCGCGAAGTTTGGATTGAGATGCTCGGCAGCTTCGAGTTGAGCGCGGGCTTTATTCATCTGCCCCAGCCGCGCGAACGCGGCTCCGAGGCTGGTATGTAGGGCGACATTTTTGGGGAGATAGACGAGAGCCTCTTGATACCGTTTGGCGGCTTGCGCATTGTTTCCAGATTTCGCCAGTTGATCGCCCCAGGCAAACAGCACATCGCCCAAACGGTTTCGTGTGTCCTTGTAGTCCGGGTGTTCGGCCAGCACCTGCTTAAAGCCTTTGACTGCTTCACCTAAGTTCCCCAATTCAGCCTCTACGCTGGCCAAATTCAATAGGACGGCGGGGGATTTGGGATCGATCGAGAGAGCCTTTTGAAACTGCTGTTCGGCCTCGGGCAGCTTCAATTCCGCAAAATAGGCATCTCCCAGGCCCATCGGGCTGAGAACGCTCTCCGGTTGTAGCTGGGCGGCCTTTTGAAAGAAGGGAATGGCCTCGGCCGGTTTCTTCTCGGTGAGCATAATGTTCCCCATGTTGTAGTTGGCGTCGAAGTCGTTCGGGTATTTTTGGTAGCGCTGCCTTGCCCATGCGTTATGGATCTCTCTGCGGTGATCGCCTGGAGCCGCCGGCAGCAGTTGGAACCAGAGATCGCCCATCTCGTTGTGCGAGGTGTCGCCGCCCACGATCTCTTTGGGCGGCTTATTCGGGTTTTGCGGGTTATCGCTCGAATTGTCGTAGTGGAAGCGCATCGAAAGCACGGTGCCTTTGGGGAGGAGGAGCGGCTTCTTCAGACTGTAAACGGCATCCCACATCATGTTCCAATCGGGAATGCGGATGAGCCACTTGCGCTTGCCATCCGGCAGAGTGGCATAACCCTCGACCACATGGCACACCATGTGGCAATGAGGGTAAACCGCGAGCACATATGAATCTTCGGGCAATCGGAAGTTGTCCGTCATCACGTAATCCTTGTCGCCGGCGGGGATATCGATGGCGCCGTCATGCTCCAGTTCCAACAAAATCGGATATTTTGTGCGGGGCGTATTGGTGAAGTAAATGCCAACCTCCGGATCGGCAGGCATCGGCATACCCATGGGGTGCAGGTGGGCATTCAGGATCAGGTCCATTCCCGGGGTGGCGAGCCAAGCCATGCCGGGACGTGCGACGAAGGGTTTGCCTCCGGGCTTCCAGGACATAAAGTCGCCATCGGGGTTGTAGGAAGTCCCTCTTGCGTTCAGGTCCATCCCCGGATAGCCTGCGCCCGGCACCACTTCCCGCCGCTTGGCAACACCCAACCGGTCAATGACCGCGTTGCAATGGTGAAAGAGCATCGGATCGTTTGGGCGGATGGCAACGGCCCGCACCCAACGCGGCTTTTTTACCGGAACCGGAAGCACAAAATTCCAAAAGCGGTCCTTTCCGACCGCGGGCACCTTATAGGGATATTTCACGTGCAGGATCATGTCGGGAGGGCCCAACTGCCAGTCGGAGCTATACTTCGGCGGCGCGGGCGCATCGGCGGGATCGCCCTCGAGACTTCCCTGACGGACCCACTTGCCGATCAGCGCAATCTGCGCATCGGTGATGCTGGGCGCGCCCTTAAATTCGTCATAGCCCTTTTCGGGCAGCCAAGGCGGCATGGAGTGCCGCTCGGTCGCCTTCGCGATGGCTAAGGCATGCTTTTTCGCATCTTCATAGGAAAGCAAGGAAAACGGAGCGGGCTCGCCGGGGCGATGGCAGGACGTGCAGTTCTTGTATAGGATGTGGGCGATGGCTGGATAAAAAGTAACCTTATGCGGTGTTCGCTTGGGAGGGGTGGCCGCGGCAGCGGTAACCGCGCCTATCGCCAAGCAAACAACGCCAGAGACGCAAACCCGCATGTGGAGAGACCAGCGGCATTTATCATAGCGCCGAAGCTTCGGAAAACGAAAGCTTCGCTTGCGGTTTCTTGCGGGACACGAAAAAATCCTTGCAAAAACTTTCGTCTCGGGTTACCATCTACTCGAACTGAGTTAAAAGGGGTTCTTGCAGTTCGATAGGGAAGCGTTAGCGTAGCTACCCGGGGGATGAGGTGTCTCAAAATCTCCCCAGTAACCACTGGAGGAAAAATGCGTTTTCTTGCCGTTAAGCCCGCTATAGGGCGGAAAATTCTTTTAAGTGCGCCGTTGATGTTGGGGCTGGCGCTATGGATGGGCTTGCCGCCGGGCGCCCATGCGCAGATCATCAACGGTTCGATTGTGGGCACGATCACCGATCCCACGGGAGCCGTGATCCAAAAATCCACGGTGACCGCGACGGATACGGGCACGGGCCTGAAGCGCGTCGTCCAAACGGGCGCCGGCGGAGTGTATGGCATGAGCAGCCTCGCGCCTGGCACATACGACGTTACGGCTACCGCAAGCGGGTTTCGGCCGGAGCAAAAATCGCAAGTCGTGGTTACGCCCGGCGCAACGGTTCGCGTGAACCTTCAATTGCAGGTAGGCTCGGCCACGCAAGAGGTGAGCGTTTCCGCAATGGCGGTCCAACTGCAAACGGACAAAGCCGATACGCACACGGAAATCACGGCGGAGAATATGCAGACGCTCCCGCTCCCTGGCAACCGCCAGTATCAGGCGTTGATTAATCTTGCGCCCGGCACCACTCAAGGCGCTTTCGCCAATTCCAATCTCGACGTTCCCGCCACGCCCCAAGCCACATACGTAAACGGCGCCAACGAGCAGACCAATACAACCAGAATCGATGGAATCGAGAGCGTAAATATGTGGCTTCCGAGGTATCCAGGCTTTGAAGTTCCGGCACAGGCTATCGACGCAGTCACTGTTACCACCAGCGCCTCGGACGCGGCTCAGTCTTATGGCGGAGCCTCATCGATCAGCGTGGTGACGAAATCCGGCACCAACCAGATTCATGGAAGCGCTCTCTGGTTCCATAACGACCAGCATCTCAATGCCCGAAACTTCTTCCTCAAAGGCCAGAAGCCGGTTACTATATTCAACGATGGCGGGGGAACGATCGGCGGTCCGATCAAGAAAAACAAGCTCTTCTACTTTTTTAGCTTCGATGGGACGATGCAAAAAACCGGCGCCAACGGCACCTACACTGTTCCCACGGCGGATCAACGGGCCGGCGATTTTTCCGCCTATGACACGCAGATTTATAATCCCTTCAGCGGCACCGGCAATCTGCTTACCGGCACTGCCGATGGAACCGGCCGGACTCTCTTTCTCAACAATAAAATACCGACGAATCTTATCAGCCCCCAAGCACTGAAGATTCAAAGCTATCTCCCGCTTCCCAATCAGCCCGGCACGGCCAACAATTACGCTGCAGCCGACAGTCCGGCGGTCAACATTTACCGCTACGATGCGAAGGTTAACTGGAATCCCACCGAGAATCTTTCCATGTTTTTCAAATACGACAATATGGAGGCAAATTCGGGCGGAGTGGGCATCTTTGGCATCGGCGGAGGTCCGACGCCGGGCTCGAATCCCGGACAAGGCACGACAAGCGTCAACGTGGCCGGCATCGGCGCCACCTATATCCTTTCGCCGACCATGCTGGTCACCGCCAATCTGGGCTATCAGCGGAGGTTTCAGCATGTCTTGAACACCAGTTTTGGGACCGACTATTCCCCCATCCTTGGGGTTCCGGGATTAAATGGCTCCGATATTCGCGACAGCGGATTCCCGAACGTCGATATCGGCGGCTACACGTCCATGGGAACGCCGGACTGGATGCCGCTGTTCCGCACCGACGAAAACTACACCGGGACGGTCTCGCTCGCGGTAACCAAGGGCGCGCATCAGTTGCGGTTTGGATTCGACATGGTCCGCTTCCATCTGAACCACTGGCAGCCCGAGTTGAGCGCGGGCGGCCCGCGCGGCTATTTCGATTTCGGTGGGGCCCTCACGACGAGCCAGCTTGCAAACGGTAACGCCACCAATTCGAATCAATACAACTCCTATGCGCAGTTTCTGCTGGGCCTTTCCGACAATACGCAGAAAGGCGAGCAATACATCCTGATGACCACCCGCGAATGGCAATTCGGCTTGTACGCGCAGGACACTTGGCAGGTCTCGCAAAAGCTGACCGTCGATCTCGGCCTGCGCTACGATCTCTTCCCACTCATGACGCGCTGCTGCGGCACTGGGATCGAGCGCTTGGATCCGAGCACGATGACGGTATATATGGGCGGCCGAGGCGATGTTCCCACGGATGCGGGCGTCAGCGTCAGCCATAAGCTCTTTGCGCCGCGCGCTGGTATCGCTTATCGCCTCGGCGATAAGACCGTAATCCGCGCCGGCTATGGTATCAATTTCGACCCGCTGTCATTCGGGCGGCCTCTGCGCGGTTTCTATCCGCTTACCATCAATGACGACTACACGTCTTTGAACAGCTTTGGGATCGCGAACCTTGGGTCGAGCGCCGCGAACTTCGTCCCCGCCACGCTGGCCAATGGTATTCCGCCCATTGTTGGCCCCGACCTTTCCACTGGCTTGGTTCCACTGGATCCGTCCGCCTCGGAGCGCAGTCCGCTGCAGAAGATCCATCGCGGTTACATCCAGTCGTACAACTTCAGCATCCAGCGGCAGCTTCCTGAAAAGATCCTCATGTCAGCAGCCTATGTGGGCACGCACACGGTCCATGAGTTTGCCGACTACGACATCAACAGCGGTTATCCCGGTTCGGGAACCACCGGCCTGCCCGAATACGCAACTTTCGGACGTACCCAGCCAACAAATATGTGGGACGGCTATTTGAGTTCCGAGTACAATTCGCTGCAGGCGACCTTCGATCGCCAGTTCGCGAACGGGCTCATGCTGAAAGGCTCTTACACATGGGCGCATGCGATCGATTATGCGGATACCGATGGTTGGACCGGGGTGAACTGGAACTGGAATCCGGTATTCCAGCGCAATCGGGCTTCGGCCGGCTTCGACCAGCGGCAGACATTCCAACTCGGATGGGTCTATGCTCTGCCGTTCGGCCCGGGAAAGAAGTTTGTCAGCAGCGGCGTCATGTCGCATATTCTGGGAGACTGGCAGCTCAGCGGGATTGAAGCCTGCCATACGGGCACGCCTTTGTTCCTTACCGCCCCTGGCAGCTCTCTCGATGCTCCAAACAATACGCAAACCCCGAACCAGGTCATGGCCAGCGTCCCGTTCGTTGGAACCGTCGGTCCGGGCGGGGCTTGGTACAGCCCGGCGGCCTTTGCCCCGGTCACCGCTGCCAACACCTTCGGCACCGTCGGGCGGAATATCCTCGCCGGTCCGGGCTTGTGGAACACCGATATGAGCATCTCGCGCATCTTTCAGATCAAGGAGCGCATGAAGTTCGAGTTCCGGGCGGAGTTCTACAACTTGCCGAACACGTCGCACTTCAATAATCCCGGTAGCTTAGGCGTAACCAGCGGGAGCTTCATGCAAGTCACAAGTTCCTACGGCGAACGCAACATTCGATTCGGCGGACTATTGACTTGGTAAACGTGACTTAGTGCATCACCACGGCGGCTCCTCACCGGAGCCGCCGTTTTTATTTTCATCGCTCATTCGTGGCGCACGCACTCTTGCGTGCGCCACGTTAAGCTGTAAGACATAAAGTGTTGAAGCTGCTCCTCACCGGCGCCGCCCTTTTTATTTTCATCGCAGGAGCGTTTGCGCAGACGGAAAATCTGGCGGCGCGGTCGCAGCATGCCAGGGAATTGATGGCGCAGAGACGGTTCGCGGAAGCGATTCCCATCTATCAAGATCTGGTAGCGGCGGTGCCCGGAAATCCTGGGCTGGTGCTGGATTTGGGGCTGGCCGAAGAAATGGCCGGGCAGCCGCAAAAAGCGATTCCGCATTTTCAAGCCGTGCTCAAAGCGGACCCTGAGAGTATCCCTGCATTGAGCTCGCTCGCCATGGCAGAACTGCAGACGAACCGGCCCAATGCGGCCGTTGCGCCGCTCGAAAAGCTGGTGCGACTGCAGCCGGATAACCAGAACGCTCGCGGCATGCTGGCCGGCGGTTATATGAGCCTCAACCAGCCGCTGAAGGCCGCCGGACAGTATCGCAAACTGACCGTTCTCGATGCATCCGATCCCAAGGCTTGGTACGGGTTGGGGAAAGCGTACGGTGCGCTTGCACGTAAGAGTTTCGCCCGGCTCTCGAAAGGAGCCCCGCAGTCACCTTATGTCGCGGTGCTGCTAGCCGATTCCAGGCTGCAGCGGAAGCAATACCACAGTGCGTTCTTCTTCTATCAACAAGCGCAGAAGCAACTGCCCGATCTGCCGGGACTGCATACCGGCCTCGCCAAGGTTTATGAAAAGACAGGACACCCGGATTGGGCACAAGCCGAGCGGAAACTGGAGCTCGCGACGCCCTGCCGGACGCGGACGGCGGAGTGCCGTTTTCGTTCCGGCGATCTGATAGGCGCCGCAAAGGCCGGCAAGGCGCCATCCGCTTCGCCGGCGCAACTGTTCTGGGCCACGCGTGCGTACAACCAACTGGCGAGAGACGCGTTCGATCGTTTGGGGCAGATGCCGGATTCTGTTCAGACTCACGAGCTGAAAGCGGAGATTCTGCACGGCCAAGGAAAAGACGAGGAAGCCGCGGGCGAATGGCGCGCCGCGCTGGCGATCGCCCCTCACGATCCGAGCCTCGAAACCGGACTAGCCAGTTCGCTGGTCCTCGCTCATGACTACGAGAAGGCCATGCCAATCCTCAAAGATCTGCTCGCACGGGAGGGGAGCGAGCCCAATCTGAACTTCATGCTGGGCGAAAGTCTCTGGCGCATGCAGCAGCCGAGCAAGGCCCTGCCGTATTTGACCGCAGCCTTGAAGGAGGACCCGAAGCTTCTGGCGGCGCACGCGGCGCTGGGCATGGTTTACGTGCTGCTGGGCAGAAATGCCGAAGCGATTCCGCACCTGAGGAAAGCGCTCAGCCTGGATGACGACGGCAGCATCCATTACGCTCTGGCCAGAGCTTGCCGGGTGGCCGGCAAAACGGAAGAGGCGAAGCAGGCGATGCAGGAATATTCGCAGATCAAGCAGAGGAATCAGAAGATCAATAGCAAAGTGGCAAAAGAAGCGGAGATCACGGCGCCGAAGTAATATGGCGTCGCGGATGATACTTTTGGCTGCGCTGGTTGCGATGGCGCAAAACGGGGGCGCTCACGCTTCCGGCTCGGTTCCTATCCGTTTTCAGGACGTGATCGCTCAGAGCGGTATCCGGTTCATCCTCGACAACTGCGCTACTCCCGAGAAGCACATGATCGAGACCATGGCGGGCGGCGTGGCTGTCTTCGATTACAACGGAGACGGCCGCCCCGACATCTTTTTCACCAATGGCGCCGCTCTGCCCTCACTGAAGAAAACCGGCCCGCAATACTGGAACCGGCTCTATGAGAACGAGGGCCACATGAAGTTCCGCGATGTAACGAAGGAAGCGGGCGTTGAGGGCGCGGGATACTCGATGGGCGTTGCGGTGGGCGATTACGACAACGACGGAAAGCCCGACCTTTTCGTCGCGGGCGTCAATCGCAATATCCTTTACCACAATCTAGGGAACGGAAAATTCGAGGATGTCACGGCGAAAGCGGGCATCAAGAGCGGCGAATGGGCGGTTGCCGCAGGCTGGTTCGATTACAACAACGACGGGCTACTCGATCTGTGGGTGGTTCACTACGCGAAGTGGGCGATTGGCGATACGAACGACAAGCGCTATTGCGGCGACCAGTCGCACGGCATCCGTATCTACTGCCATCCGAAGTATTTTCAAGGCTTGGCCAGCACCTTGTATCGCAATATGGGCAACGGGACCTTTAAAGATGTATCGAAGCAAGCAGGCATCGCCGGTTTCCCGGGCCGCGGCATGAGCGTCGATTTTGCCGACTACGACGGCGACGGGTACATGGACGCCTTTGTCACCAACGATCACATGCGCAACTTCCTCTTTCGCAACAAGGCCAACGGCACGTTCGAGGAAGTCGGGCTGCCAGCCGGAGTTGCGCTGCGCGAGGATGGCAAAGCGGTCTCCAGCATGGGCACGGATTTCCGCGACTACAACAACGATGGCTTGCCTGATATCGCGGTAACGGCTCTGGCAGGTGAAACCTTCCCGCTCTTCCGCAATGTTGGAAAAGGAAACTTCACCGACGCGACCTTTTCGAGCGGCATGGCCGCGCTCAGCTTGCAGCACAGCGGCTGGGGCGTGGGATTCTTCGACTTCAATAACGACGGTTGGAAGGATCTCTTCACCGCCGATTCCCATGTCAATGACCGTGTGGAACTCTCCTCGCCCTATCACTACAAAGAGCCAGACCGCGTGTTTGCCAACCTGGGCAATGGCAAATTTCGCGATGTCTCCGCCGCAGCCGGGTTGAACGAGGTGAAAGCGCATCGCGGAAGCGCCTACGCGGATTTTGACGGTGACGGCAAGATCGATGTCGTGGTTTCGTCGCTTGGAGCGCCGGCTGAGCTTTGGCACAATGCCAATCCCGATGGAAACCATTGGCTGGAGATCAGGCTCATCGGCACGCATTGCAACCGCGACGGCATCGGCGCGCGGATCAATATCGGCAAGCAATGGAATGAAATGACGAGCGCGGTGAGCTATGCGTCGTCGAGCCTGGGCCCGGTGCATTTCGGCCTCGGCAAAGTGGCTATCGTCGAAACATTGAAAATCTACTGGCCGGACGGCAGGAAACAAACCCTACATAATGTGAAGGCCGATCAGGTATTGACCGTGAAGGAACAGAAATAGCTATTCGCCGAAGATGTCTCGAACCGCGATCTCGATTTCTCCGGCGCGCAGAGTATCTTGCCGGGGCTCGATTACCGCTGAGCACTCGTAGCAGGCCCTTTCCACCGGATCGACGATCCAGTAATGCGGGATCTGCCATGTTCGGTAACGCTCGCGCTTATCGAATAGCTCTTTGAGAGATTGATCGGCCGAACGGATCTCGACTACGAGAAATGCGGGGACGAGCAGATGGCCGCGCCGTGTGGTCTTGAATTCGGGATAGGAGAACGTCACATCCGGAGTCAGCCAGTTTCCGGAGCCGTCGGAGATGGACCATTCCTGAAGAGCTCTTCCGCCCAACTGCGCCTCGTAAGGGCGAAGCAGATCGACCACATGCCTTTGGAAGTCCGAGTGCTCTAATCCCGGCCCGGGCCGCTCCGAAAGCACTCCCTCAAACCGCTCATACTCGCTGTCATCGATGTAAGGTTCGGGTTTGCTCGTTTCGATGGGCCACGTTGCCATATGGCATCTCTTTCCTTTTTGCACTACATACCAAGCTAAATCCGATGGAAACTCTTCAGAATATCTTTTGTGCTGTAGCGGAGAGCGATGGGACGGCCGTGGGGGCAAGTCATGGGGTGTTCGCAGCGGGCCAGCGCGCGGAGGAGCCAGTCGATTTTGTTTGGTTCGAGTTTGGTGTTGATTTTAATCGCAGCGCGGCAGGCGATGGTGGCGCACATGCTGCGGCGGATTTCGTCGAGCGAGGCGGCGCGGAATTCCGCTTCGCCGATGTCCAGAATTTCGAAGATCACCTTTTCAATTTCGGCCGGTCCGACTTCGGCGGGAGCGGCTTTGATGGCGATGGTGCGCTGTCCGAAGGGCTCGGTTTCAAAACCATGCGCGTTGAGTTCGTCGGCGATGCGCGCGTATTCAAACTGCTGGGCCGGTGTTAGTTGCAAGACGAGCGGCATGAGCAGGCGCTGGATTTCCGGCCGGTTTTCGGCACGGCGGCGGAGAACCTGCTCGAACAAGATGCGCTCGTGAGCGACGTGCTGGTCAATAATCCAAAGACCATCGCGGCCGGCGGCGACAATGAAGCTCTCGTGAATCTGGCCAAGCGGGCGGAGATCGGGGAGAGCGGCGAACGTATCGACGTGATCCCAGTCTTCGGCGAGGTGGTCGAGCGCGCCATGCGTGTCGGGAATGCGCGCTGCCTTTAGAGCCGGAATGGAGGGAACGCGGATTTCGGGTAATTCCGCGGGAGGGGGTTCTGGCTGGGGAATGGATTGCTCCATCATCACCGCGGTGAATTCGGAATAGGGGAGGTCTGCGGCACGCTGCATCGCAGGCTGGCGGTAAGCAGGAACCGGAACCGGTGAGGTTGGGAGCGGAATGCTGGAGACGGGACGGCTTTCCATGAGCAACTCGCGGACTGCATCGCGGACGAAATCGTGGATGGCGGAGCTTTGGCGGAAGCGAACTTCCGTTTTGGAAGGATGGACGTTCACGTCGACTTCGCCCGGATCGCAATTGAGAAAGAGTAGCGCGAAGGGATAACATCCCGGCGGCATCAGGTTATGATAGGCCGCGGTGATGGCGTGCAGTAACACTTTGTCTCGAATCAAGCGTCCGTTGACGAACAAGTAAACGGAATTACGGTTGAGCTTTTGGACGTGCGGACCGGAGACTAATCCTTCCAGTACGAAGGAAGAAAATGTTCTGGGGCCAAGCGTCGCGAGTTCTTCGACGATGTCGGAGCCGAAGACCTGGAAGGCGCGCTCGCGCAGCGTAGCAACGGGCGTGACGGCGAGCAATTCGCGGCCCTCGTGGAAGAGTTCGAAACGCTTGTTGGCGTGACCCAGGCTGTAGTGCGTGACGAGGGAGCCGAGGTGGGCAAGTTCGGTCTGGTCGGAGCGCAAGAACTTCTTGCGGGCGGGGACGTTGTAGAACAAGTCTCGAACGGAGATGGTGGTGCCGGGCGGCCGGGCGACTTCATCGCAGCGCAGCAGCTTTCCTCCGGCGAATTCGATGGCGGTTCCGGTCTGTTCGTCACAGGAGCGGGTTTCGAGGACCAGCCGCGAGACCGAGGCGATGGAGGGCAGCGCTTCACCGCGGAAGCCGAGCGTCTCGATGGCGAGGAGATCCTTGACATCGCTGAGTTTGCTGGTGGCGTGGCGCTCGAAGGCGAGGAGCGCGTCGTCGCGCAGCATGCCGCAGCCGTTGTCTTGCATGCGGATGAGGCGGCGGCCGGCATGTTCGGCGTCGAGGCGGATCTCGGTGGCACCGGCATCGAGCGCGTTTTCGAGCAGTTCTTTGGCGACGGAAGCGGGCCGCTCCACCACCTCTCCCGCCGCGATTTTGTTGGCGACATTGTCGGAGAGGATACGGATGCGACCCATTTATGCGGTATGGAGTATCGCTTGAGTTAGGCGCTCATGGCGGCCAGGAACTCCGCGTTGCTGCGCGTCTTGCCGAGTTTATCGAGCAGCAGCTCCATGGATTCGACCGGCGAGAGCGGGTTGAGCACTTTGCGCAGCACGTAGACGCGGTTCAGCTCTTCGCGCGGCATGAGCAGCTCTTCCTTGCGGGTTCCGCTCTTGTTGATGTCGATGGCGGGGAACACGCGCTTGTCGACCAACTTGCGATCGAGATGGATTTCCATGTTACCGGTGCCCTTGAACTCTTCGAATATGACGTCGTCCATGCGGCTGCCGGTATCGATCAGAGCGGTGGCGACGATGGTCAACGAGCCGCCTTCTTCGATGTTGCGCGCCGCGCCGAAGAAGCGCTTGGGCCGCTGCAAGGCGTTCGAATCGACGCCGCCCGAGAGCACTTTGCCCGAAGGCGGGACGACGGTATTGTAAGCGCGCGCGAGACGCGTGATCGAATCGAGCAGAATCACGACGTCACGCCGGTGTTCGATCAGACGCTTCGCTTTCTCAATGACCATTTCGGCAACCTGGACGTGGCGCGAAGCCGGCTCGTCAAACGTTGAGCTGATGACTTCGCCGCGCACCGAGCGCTGCATGTCGGTAACTTCTTCGGGGCGCTCATCGATGAGCAGCACGATGAGGTTCACTTCCGGATGGTTCGTCGTGATCGAATTGGCGAGGCTCTGCAGCAGCATCGTCTTACCGGTTCTCGGCGGCGCCACGATCAAGCCGCGCTGTCCCTTGCCGACCGGCGTCAGCAGATCCATGACCCGGCCGGAAAGGTTGTCCTTGCTGGTTTCGAGCTTGAATCGCTGGTCCGGGTAGAGCGGCGTCAGGTTGTCGAAGAAGATCTTGTTGCGCGCCTCTTCCGGCGGCTCGAAGTTGATCGCGTCAACTTTAATCAGGGCGAAGTAGCGCTCGCCTTCCTTGGGCGGCCGGATCTGTCCGGAAACGGTATCGCCCGTGCGCAGGTCGAAGCGCCGAATCTGCGAGGGAGAGACATAAACGTCGTCCGGCCCGGGCAGATAGTTGTATTCGGGAGCGCGCAGGAATCCAAAGCCGTCGGGCAGACATTCGAGGACACCTTCGGAGAAAATCAGCCCGCTCTTTTCGGCTTGCGTCTGCAGGATCTTAAAAATCAGCTCCTGTTTGCGCAGACCGGCGCCGCCGGCGACACCCAGATCCTTACCGACCTGATTGAGCGCCACGATGCTCATGTCTTTCAGTTCGACCAGGTCGAGCGTGGTGGTCCCGTTGCGCTGTCCTTGTGCGCCGGTGTTGCCCATCGAATGCCGGCCGCGGCGTTGCCCGGCAAGCGGCGGAGTGACAATGCCGGCGGGGGAAGTGTTCTCCGGACCGGTGCGGCCGGCCGGACCGCGGCCATTGGGGCCGCGCAACCGGTTGCCGCGCTGCTCCCCCTGGCGGGGTTCGCTGGGCGGCCTGCCTTCGCCGGCGGGTCTGTTTTCCGCCGTGTTTGCGGGCTTCGTTTCCGCCGCTTCTTCGGCTTTGCCGCCATTCGCTTCCTGCGGCTGGTCCGTTGCCTTCTCTTCGAGAGACGTGCCTTCGGCGACAACCGCTGGGGTTTCTAATTGTTCTTGATCTTCGAGATGATTTGCCAAATTTCCCTCACTCCCCGGCCGTCCATGGCCGAGAACGGGATTAGCTCCCGATCCGGTACTTCTTGTTGGATCGCCGCTAATCCGGCTTTCAATTGGTTTTGACTTTTCAGTTTGTCGATTTTGGTGCCAACCACCGCATACCGACGGTTATGGAACTCCAGCCAAGCCTTGAGTTCCAGATCCTTCTCCATCCATCCGCGCCTGGCGTCGAGGAGCAGAAACGATAACGCAAGATTGCGGCGCTCTAACAGATAACTGTCAATCGCTTCCTTCCAACGCCCGCGCTCTTCGAGCGAAGCTCGCGCATAACCATAACCGGGAAGATCGACGAACCGAAGGCCTCGGTCGATCCGGTAGAAGTTGATCCACCGTGTACAGCCTGGACGAGCGCTAGTAAAGGCCAGCCGCGGCGTCTTCGTGAGCGCATTCAGCAGGCTGGATTTGCCCACATTACTGCGCCCTAAAAAGGCGATTTCGATCGGGCCGCAATCCCGCTCGTGAGGCGGAAACTGCGAGGCCGAAGCCGCGCTGATCAGCAATTCCGGTTGTGATTCGGTTGCCAACATGGCCAACAATTCCGACCGTTTCCCGGCCTCTTTGCGACCGCTTCCCAGGCCGTTCCGACCACTTCGCGGACGAGAAAAAGTCCAGTCAAGGTCGCTTACGCTCCCGGCTCAGTTTCAAGGTTTCGGGCAGATAGAAAAAACATTAGTGAGTCAGGTCTTCGCCGGACCTCACGCTGAGGTCCGCTGCCGCCGCCGGAGGCAGCGGCAAGGCCACCACTTCGCGCTCCAGCGCAAGCTTCAGAACTTCGTCCATGGAGGAAACAAAGTTCAGTTTCATTTCTTTTCGAACATTTTCCGGGATTTCCGCCAGATCTTTTTCGTTGTCTCGCGGCAGAATCACCTCGAAAATGCCCTGCCGGTGCGCCGCCAGCAGCTTTTCCTTCAGCCCACCGATCGGCAGAACGCGGCCGCGAACGGTAATTTCGCCGGTCATGGCGATATCGCAGCGAACCGGAATGCCGGTCAGCGCGCTCGAGATGCTGGTAGCGATGGTAATTCCCGCCGAAGGACCATCTTTCGGAATGGCGCCTTCCGGCACATGCACGTGAATGTCGAGATGACGGTAAAAATCCTTCGGCAGACCGACATGTTGCGCCCGAGAACGCACATAGCTCATGGCGGCTTGCGCCGACTCCTGCATGACGTCGCCGAGCTTGCCGGTGGTCATCATCTTGCCGCGTCCCTCCATGATGGCGGCCTCGGTGGTTAGAATCGAGCCGCCTACCTCGGTCCATGCCAGGCCGGTGGTCACGCCGATTTCGTTCTGCTTCTCCTTATCCTGATCGCGGAAGCGCGCCGGGCCAAGCAGCTCCGCTACCTTTTCGGGAGCAATCACGGTTTTTTCGACAGCAATCGGGGGAGCTTCTTCCTGTTTCGCCTTTTTCTTACTCTTCTTGACGGGTTCAGGAGCGGATTCTTCTTCGACCAGTTCGAGTTCCCCTGACTGACGGTCGGGGTTCTGTTGGGTAGGCTGTTCGGAGGCGGACTGGGCCTCGACGATCTTGCGCGCTACTTTGCGGCAAACGTTCCCGATCTCGCGCTCCAGGTTCCTGACGCCCGCTTCCCGCGTATAGCCCTGCATCAGGGCCTGCAAGCCCTCCTCTTTGAACTCAACATGGTCTTCGGTCAGGCCGGTTTCCTTGCGCTGCTTGACCACCAGAAAACGCTTGGCGATCTCCAGCTTTTCGAGCTCCGTGTATCCGGAAAGCCGGATCACTTCCATGCGATCCTGCAGAGCCGGCGGAATGGTGTGCAGCACGTTCGCCGTGGCAATAAAGAACACCTGGCTGAGATCGTACTCGACGTCGAGGTAGTGATCCATGAACATGTAATTCTGTTCCGGATCGAGAACTTCGAGCAGAGCAGCCGAAGGATCGCCGCGGAAATCGGTCGACATTTTGTCGACCTCGTCCAGCATGATCACCGGATTTCTGGTTCCCGCCTTCTTCATCATGTGGATCAACTGGCCGGGGAGAGCGCCGATATAAGTGCGGCGATGTCCGCGAATCTCGGCCTCGTCTCTCACTCCTCCGAGCGAGAGGCGCACAAACTTGCGGCCTGTGGCTTTGGCTATCGACATGCCGAGCGAGGTCTTGCCCACGCCCGGAGGGCCGACAAAACAAAGAATCGATCCCTTGGGATTTTGCACTAAGCGGCGCACCGACAAAAACTCCAAAATGCGCTCTTTGATCTTGATCAGGCCATAGTGGTCGTTCTCGAGCACCTGCCGCGCGTAGTGCAGATTGCGGATTTCCTTGGTGCGCTTCTTCCACGGCACCGCGAGCAGCCAATCCAGGTAATTGCGCGAAACGGTGGATTCGGCCGACATCGGCGGCATGGCTTCCAGCCGTTTCAATTCGGAGGTCGCCTTTTCGTGAGCGTCCTTGGACATACCGGCCGCTTCGATCTTCTTGCGCAACTCGTCGAATTCGCTCTTTTCGCCGCGTCCGAGTTCCTTTTGGATGGCCTTGATCTTCTCGTTGAGGTAATACTCTTTTTGCGCCCGCTCCATCTGGCGCTTCACGCGGCCCTGGATGGTCCGATCCACGTTCAGTTTTTCGATCTCGATATCGAGCAGATCGGCCACCCGCGTCAGCCGGTCGATGGGGTCGAAGATTTCGAGCAGTTCCTGCTTTTCCTCGATCGTGAGCTGCAGGTTCGCCCCCACGGTGTCGGCCAGTTTACCCGGCTCGTCCACGCGAATGGTGGCGATCATGGTTTCGTAATTGAGATTTTGGCTGAGCTTGACGTATTGCTCAAACAGGCCGGTGACGCGGCCCGTCAGCGCTTCCAATTGGGCGCCCGATTCGATTTTGTAACCGGTTGTGCGCACGACCGCGCGAAAATAGCCATCTTCTTCGGTGACCGAAACGATCTTACCGCGCTCCACGCCCTCGACCAGCACCTTGATGTTTCCGTCGGGCTGTTTGAGGCTTTGGACGATGTTAGCGACCGTGCCGACTGAATAGATTTCGTCGGGCCGCGGCTCATCGATGGAGGCGTCGTGCTGGGTGGCGAGAAAAATCTTTTTCTCGCCCATCAGAGCCTCTTCGAGCGCGCGGACGCTGGATTCGCGGCCGACCACGAACGGCGTCATCATGTACGGGAAGATCACAACGTCCCGTATCGGCATCATAGGTAAACGTTTGGTGTCCGTCTTATCTTTGCTGGTGACCATCGGTGTGAGTTATTAGCGGCGCGCCTCAGCGGCGAGGCAGAATAGCGAATTGAAAGTCCCTAGTTATTTAGAAGCAGCGAGGGCGGAAAAGTCTCCAAAAGAGCTTTCAGCAATCAGCTTTCACCGGTCAGCCAAGCGCGGCCGATAGCTGATCGCCGACGGCTGAGAGCTATCCGGCTTTTTCCAGCACCGCCAGATTGATCTTCTGCGACAGTACCATTTCCTTGGTGACGATAAACTCGCGCACCTTCTTGAACGTGGGGAGATAGTACATCAGATCCAGCATCAGGTCTTCGAGGATCATGCGCAATCCGCGTGCCCCCACCTTGCGTTCCATGGCCAGCTGCGCCACCGCTTCCAGGGCATCCTCGGTAAACTTCAGCTTAACATTCTCAAACTCGAATAGCTTTTGATATTGCCGGACGATCGCATTCTTCGGTTTCGTCAAAATCTGTATCAAGGCATCCCGCGACAGGTCTTCGAGCACCGCGGTCACCGGCATACGCCCGATGAACTCCGGAATAAAGCCGTATTTGATCAGGTCCACCGGCTGGCAGCGGCTCAGCAGGTCCGTGTTCCGGCGCATCAGATTCCCACCTCTCCGGCCGCCTTCCCTCTCGTCCGGTGCAACGAAGCCGATCGACTTGGTTCCCACCCGGCTGGCAATCACCTTTTCCAGCCCGACGAAGGCGCCGCCACAGATAAACAGAATATTTGTGGTGTCGACCGGGGTGAACTCCTGATGCGGATGTTTGCGCCCGCCTTGCGGAGGGACATTGGCCACTGTTCCCTCGAGAATCTTGAGCAGCGCCTGCTGCACACCTTCGCCGGAAACATCGCGCGTAATGGAAGGGTTCTCGTCTTTGCGGCCGATTTTATCGATTTCGTCGATATAAATAATCCCGGTTTGCGAACGCTGCACATCCCAGTCGGCATTCTGGAGCAGGCGAAGCACGATATTCTCCACATCTTCGCCTACATAACCCGCTTCCGTCAGGGTGGTCGCATCCACAATGGCGAAGGGAACGTCGAGGATACGCGCCAGCGTCTGGGCCAAAAGCGTTTTGCCGGTTCCGGTTGGGCCAATCAGCAGGATATTGGATTTGGACAGCTCGACTTCGCCGCCGCGTTGTTTGGCCATCTGGATGCGCTTGTAATGGTTATAAACCGCAACGGCCAGCTTCTTTTTGGTCGCCTCCTGGCCGATCACGTACTGGTCCAGGTATTCTTTCAGTTCCAGCGGCCGGGGCAGCTTGCCTGGAGCGCCGCAGCTTTGATCGTGCCGGTCATCTTCGATGATCGAATTGCAGACGGCGATGCACTCGTCGCAAATATAAGCGCGCGGATAATCGCTAGGCGAAGAGATCAGTTTCCCGACGACGTCTTGGCTTTTATGACAAAACGAACAGCGTAGGGAATCGTCGGATCCGGCGCGCTTCAAGCTGGTTCTCCTTCGCGAAAAGAAAAGATCAAGAGACCCCTTGCTCTGGTCGGGTAATGATTTTTCATCCTCAGTATATCAGCACTAGCGCATGCCCACGCGAAAAAATCCTACAGATTTCCGTGCAGTCCTGCGCAGCGCGGCCCCATCCTGCGTCCAGTTTATCGCGTCCGTCCCGGCGAAACCTCCCGGTGCGGGCTTGGTCTAAAAATCAGGGAGACCTAGGATGTTCAAACTCGTAGCCATTTCGGCGCTCGCGATTTCGTTTTCAGCCGTGCCCGTACTGGCGCAGGGCTCACAGGAAGTTCGGCAGGTACAGCAAGCCTTAAGCGACAAGGGTTTCAACCCGGGACAGATTGACGGGGTTTACGGTCCGCACACGGCAAACGCGCTGCGCCAGTACCAGCGGCAGCAGGACCTGAAGGTGACTGGACATATCGATGCGTCAACCGTCAGCAGCCTGGGCATCAAACCCACGCCAATGCAGCACTACCGCAGTTCAACCAACGCCACCTCGAAGTACAAGAAGGCCGGGAGCCAATACTCGACGGCCGGCAAACAACTGGTGAAAAAATCGTCGAAGGGGTATGTGGGAGCGGGCGCCACTTCGTTCGGCAAAGGTGTGGGCAAGGGCACCGTATCTGCCGCGAAAGGGACCGCGCATGCAGCCAAGCAAATCGGCAAAGGTGTGAAGGAATCGATTGCCGGGAAGCCCAAGCACGACAACGACCAGAACAATAAATAGGCTTCGCCAGCATGGACGCCGCGTCGGCCGACTTTTCCCGCTACCTTAAAGCAAAGCCGCCCCGACTCGGCCGCGGCTCACTTCAATTTAGGCTTGATCCGCTTCCAGCAAGGGCGCTGGAGCGATGCCACGGCGGAGTTCGGCGTCGGAAGAACAACCCGTCAATTCCACATCTCAGCATGCGTGAGCATTGTATCGTCCCGGGTTGTGAATTACTTCCCGATACAGAACGTGGAAAAGATCCGGTTCAGAATATCGTCGGCGCTGGTGGCGCCGGTGACGGCGTCGATGGGGCGTAGGGCGGCGTAGAGATCGAAAAGTAACATCTCGTGCGGAATCTGAAAGGCTACGGCTTGCTGTGCAGCGCCGAGCGCCTTCAGGCTTTCGCGCAAGAGAGCCTCGTGGCGCACGCTGGTGATCATGCCGCTTTCAGGTGCCGCGATTCCATCGGGAGCGATACGCTTTAGAATCGCGCCGCGGAGTTCCAGAATACCCTCGCCGGTGATGGCCGAAACCGGCAAGAAATCGATACCCGCGATGCGTATTCCCAGATCGCACTTATTGCCAGCGACGACCGGCCTTCGGTCGCGGAGTTTCTCTATCAGTTCGCGGTCTTCGCCCGTAAGCTCTGGCTGTGACGCGTCCAGCACCAGCAGTGTCAAATCGGCATCGGCCATGGCTTGATAGCTGCGCTCGACGCCGAGCGATTCGACCAGATCCTGACTCTTGCGAATGCCGGCCGTATCGACCAGCTTCGCCGGGATGCCGTCCAGCGACACGGCTTCGGAAACCAGATCGCGCGTGGTGCCGGGGATTTCGGTCACGATGGCGCGCTCTCGTTCCAGCAGCCGGTTGAACAAGCTGCTTTTTCCGACGTTCGGACGGCCGGCGATGGCCAGCGTGAAACCTTCGTAGATCAGCTTGCCGGAGGAGAAGCTACCGGCCAGTTGCTCAAGCGCACTTTCCACCTGCGCGATGCGGCGCAGGATCTCATCCGGCGCGGCGACGCTCACGTCGTCTTCGGCGAAATCGATACCCGCTTCGAGCAGCGAAATCAGCTCGACAAGCTGCTCTTTAATAGGCCGGATGCGGCGCGAGAGCGCGCCTTCGATCTGCTGCGCGGCTACCCGAGCCTGGTGCAGGGTGGTGGCTTCGATCAGATCGCGCACCGCTTCGGCCTGGGGCAGATCGATGCGGCCGTTCACAAAGGCGCGGAGGGTGAATTCGCCGGGTTCTGCGAGGCGGGCGCCATGCCGGAGCGCCCGCTCCACGCAAGAGCTAAGAACAACCGGCGCGCCATGGCAGGAAATTTCGACGACATCTTCGGCCGTATACGAGCGCGGAGCTTCGAAGAAAGAAACCACGACTTGATCGACCACGGCGCCCGCGTCGTCGGTCAGTTCTGCCAGTTCGGCGCTCCAAGCGCGCCATTGGGGCCCGCGGTAGAAGCGCAGAATCTTTTCGCAGATGGCGCGGCTTTGCGGGCCGGAGAGGCGCACCACCCCCAATCCGCCGCGGCCGCGCGGGGTGGAGATGGCGACGATGGTGTCGCGGAGATTCATGCGCGGGGGTTCATGGACGATTAGAGCAGCAGAGTTGAAGCTCTGCGCGGGCTGAAGCCCGCCTCCCCCGAGGTTACCGGTTGCGCCGGCGCGGGCGGCGATCGCGATCGCGGTTACCGTTCCCGTTGCCGCTGCCCCGCCAATGGCCATGGCCGCGCGGCGGCGCCGGAGGAGCCGGAGGAGTGGGCATATCGGCCGGAATGATGACCACCGCGCGCGCGGGACCCATCCCGACGCTTTCGCTGCGCAGGTCTTTGTAATCGCGCAGAGCCAGATGAATCACGCGGCGCTCGCGGCTCGTCATCGGATTGAAATGAAACGGCACGCGCGTCCGCTTGACCTTTTCGGCGGCGGTCACCGCACTCATACGCAACTCTTCCATGCGCAGCAGACGGTAATCGTTGGCATCGAAAGAAATCAGCGAATGATCTTCCGGTGGAACATGCAGCGCCTCCATCGAAAGATGTTCCAGAGCCAGCAGCAATTCGGCGCGGTTTGCGAGCAGAAGATCGATATCGGGGCCGCTGAAGCACGCCGTCACTTCCGGATTTTCGACTTCCGGATGCGGATTTTCGCCGCTGTGCAACTCGTACTCCAAGACAAGACCGGCGTGTTCCAGGAGCGGCTTCAAAAACGCATCCAGCCTCGGCCGCAACAAGTCTACCGTGTATTTCATGCAGTTATCTCTTCCCCGCGCGGCGCTTCACCGGCGCCTTGGCCGGGGCCTTCGGAACCGGCGCAATGGGCGCAGCGGCCTTTGCCGGGCCCGCTGCGGCAGCGGGTGCTGCGCCGAGCGGCATGAACTTGTTAATGATGAGCTGCAGTCCGATCCCCGCCAAGTTACTGGTTAAGTAATATAGTACAAGCCCGGAAGACAAATAGTAGAACATGAACCCGAACACTACCGGCATTAGCAGCATCATGCGCTGCTGTTTCGGGTCCATGCTGGCGGTGGGCGTCAGCTTCTGTTGATAAAACTGGGTCACCACCAGAATGAGCGGCAGGATGTGAACCGGCAGCGTTTCCGGCGAAGAAAGATCCGTAATCCACAGCCAGTGCGCATGCCGCAGTTCGATGGCCGCGTAGAGAACTTCGTAAAACGCGTATAAAAACGGAAGCTGGATCAGCATGGGCAGGCAGCCGCCGAACGGATTGATGCCCTCGCGCTTATAGAGCGCCATCGTTTCCTGCTGTTGCTCCGCTTTCCTCGGGTCGCGGAGACCGATGTTCTTGTATTTGTCGTTGATGGCCTTGATCAGCGGCTGCACCCGCTGCATCTTCCGTGCCGATTTCATACTGGTGAGCCGCAGCGGAAGCACCGCCAGGTTGATCAAAATCGTGAGTATCACGATGGCCCAGCCATAATTGCCGGTCCAATGCACTTCGGTCCATTTCAGCCAGTAGAAGATCGGCTTGGCCAGCACGCTGAAGAAGCCCCAATCGATGATGTTGGCCAGCTTGGGATTGACTTTTTTGAGAACGCTGACTTCTTTGGGGCCGACGAAGAGCGAAAAGTCGTTGGTGAGGCCGCTCGACAATCCGCTTCCGACATATTCGACCGGTTTGCTTTCGCCGGGCGTTTTCAGGGCATCGCTGTAGGTGCGAATCCGGAGCTGGGAGGAATTTTCCGGCAGTGCCACCGCCGCGAAAAAGGTGTTTTCGAGTCCCGCGAAGGCATAGTCGCCGGTGTCGGTCACCGGGCCCTTCTTGGCATCGCCGCTGTCCTTGGTGGCCAGCTTGCTGCTGGCCTCGTTATAGTAGACTGTCTTCTCCTGCGAGGCCGCGGAATGCACGCGCTTGTCGCCGAAGCCGCCGCGCCACATCAGAAAACTCGGCACGGCATTCCCGTTCTCGAGGACGGCGGATTGGACACGTGCTACATAGCTGTCCTTGCGAAACCGGAACGACTTGGTAATGATGGTCTGCCCGTCCGAGTATTCGTATTGGACCAGCAGGCCGTTGTCGCTGACCTTGGGACGGTAGAGGACGGTGTTAGGATCGAAGGCCGGCTTAGGACCTTCAATTTGCAGGCTGAATGGCGCCGGGACGCTCTGGGACGGATTGGCCAAATCCAGCGGCTGATCCGCTTGGTTGGTGTAGCGCTTCAGAACCCAGCTCTTGACCACCGCGCCGCGATTGCTGAAGACAATATGGTAGAGGCTGGTATCGACCGTGGTGGTGACTTCCGAGGCGGCCTGGATCGTAGGCGTTTGTGCCGCGGCGGCGGCCGCGGGAGCTTTGGTTTTCGCCGACGCTTTCGCAGGCGCAGGCCCCGGTACTGGTTTGATCAGTTTCGCCGCGGCTTGCTCGTTGGCCGGCTTGGCGGGCTTGGGCCCTTTTGGGGGCGGTTTCAGTACGTACTGGGAAACCACCAGAACCAGCAGCATCAGCGCCAGCGCCAGCGGCAGCCGCTTTTCTAAGGTGGGCGGCTTCTTCCCCCCGCCGCCTGGTGTATTAGGCATTTCGAAGAAAACTCATCTTTCACCGCACCGGGTCGTAGCCGCCCTCGTGAAAGGGGTGACAGCGGGCGAGCCGTTTCAGGCCCAGCCACACACCGCGCCACGCGCCGTATTTTTGCACCGCATCCATCATGTATTCCGAGCAGGTGGGGGAATAACGGCAGGCCGAGGGAAGCAGAGGTGAAATCGCCAGCTTGTAGCCCTTCAGAGCGGTCATGACGATTCTTTGCATCGCGCAAATATCCGCGCCACTTCCCGGCGCAAATCCTCGAATGGCGCATCCAAAACCATGCGCCTGGGATTGAAAACAATCACCCAGTTAGACGAGATCGCCTCCACCTGAGTTCGGACCGCCTCCCGCATCCGCCGCTTGATTCGATTGCGCTCCACCGCGCTGCCGAGCGCTCGCGGCGTGGTAAATCCGAACCGCGCCGGCTGTTCGTCCCCATCCGTATACAAACAGAAGGCGGCGAAATAGCGGCCGGTCACGCGGACTCCCTCCCGGTAGACGCCGCGGAATTCGGAGGAGCGGACAATGCGCCTGGCTTTCGGTAGAGACAGTGCTTACTTCGCGCGCCGGACCGCCGCCTCGTCGCTCACGGTCAGCTTATGCCGCCCTTTGGCCCGGCGCCGTGCCAGCACCGCCCGCCCGTCCGCCGTCTTCATGCGCACGCGGAAGCCATGTGTTTTGGCGCGGTGGCGATTGTTCGGCTGAAAAGTACGTTTTGGCATTCCAATTCCTCAGTCGTTTCAGGATGTAAATGGGAGCGGCGGCGCTCGTGCCGCAACCGCGGACAGAGCCAAGGCATACTGCTGCTAACCCGCTGAGCCCAACCCTCAGTATACGATGTTTCGAAGATCCGCTAGCGTAAAGATGCCCTCCAGCCGGATGCCGAATTTCTCTCGCAGCAGCGCCGGCCCGCCCATTTCGCGGTCTACCAGGCAAATAGCTCCCACAATCCGCATATGCGCGGCGAGGGCCTTTTCAATCGCCTGAGCCGTCGAGCCGCCTGTAGTGCAGACATCTTCGAGGATCACCACCTCGCGGCCGGCGGTCTCGTCCAGGCCTTCGACGAACCGTTGCATCCCGTGTTTTTTCGGCTCCTTGCGGATGACAAAAGCATCGATAGGCCGGCCGAACTCCAGGCTCTCGCGTGCGACAGCAAAGGCAATGGGATCCGCTCCGAGGGTTAAGCCGCCGACGGCTTCGGGCGCCCAGTGGAGGGCGGCCATTTTGCGCAGAAAAGCGCGTCCGACCAGCGGCATGGCTTCTGCCGAGTAGGTGGTCAGCTTGCCGTCTACATAGATATCGCTCTTCTGACCCGAGGCGAGCGTCACCTCGCCCCGGCGGACGGATTTGGCGCAAAGGAGGGTCTTGAGGCGGGAAAGCTCGTCGTTTTCAGTACCAGGCATCGAGGGGAAGAAGCCGATTTTAGCAGCCTCCCGACCTCAGCGGGCTATCACGCTGCCATTCGTGGCGGTGTTCTCTCGGTGAGGCAGGGCTAAGCTGAGGAGAAGCCATGCACTGGGTGCGATCGTTTTTCGCGGTTTTCGTGTGTGCGCTTGCAGTGGGCGCGCAGAGTCCCTCCGCTGCTCTGTCGCTGCAAAACCGTGGCGATTGGGCCGGTGCCGAGGCGGTCTGGCGCAGCTTGATCCGGCAGACCCCTGGTGATTACCGCTTGTGGACCAGCTTGGGCGTCTGTCTTGCCCATCAAAAGCAATATAGGGAAGCGATCGCCGATTACCGGCATGCGCTCGCCATCAGCCCGCACGATCCGCAGACGAATTTGAATCTGGGCCTCGCCTACTTCAAGACCGGGAAACTGAAGCAGGCAATCGCGCCTTTGAAAGTTGCCGTGGCAAAATTCGGGCGAACGCCGCAGTTGGATCTGGTGCTCGGCATGAGCCTCTATGGAACGGGGGCATACAAAGCCGCGACGCCTTATCTCGAAGCCGTTCAGGCACGCGAGCCGAAAAACCCGGAACTTCAGCTTGTCCTGGCCAGAGACTACCTATTTGGGGGCGATTACGCAAAAGCCAAGGAGCAGTTCCGCTTGATGCTGCTGCGCGACCCGGATTCCGCGCAGGTCCACTTGCTTCTCGGCGAAGCCTATGACGCCATGGGGAAGGAACCGCAGGCGCGAGCCGAATTTCAGCAGGCAGCGGAAAAGGGCAAGGTGCCGGGGGCCCATTTTGCACTCGGGTATTTGTTGTGGCGGGACAAACACTACGACAAGGCTGCGGCCGAATTTCGCCAGGAGTTAGCCCGTTACCCTGCACAGTATGCCGCGCTCGCTTATCTCGGAGATTGCTTACTCAAGCAGAGAAAAACCGAGGAAGCCGTGAAGTGGATTCGTCAATCGATCGCCACGAAAGATGTGCTTTGGATTACACATTATGATCTTGGCGTGATTGCCGCCGATAAAAAAGCGTATGCGAGCGCAGTCCGGCAATTCCGGCACTCGATTCGTGTGGATGCGAAGCGGCCGGAAGCACATTACCACCTCGCCCAGGCCTATAAAGCCTTGGGAAAAGAACGGGAGGCGGTGGCCGAGTTGCGGACGGTGACCCATCTGCATGCTGAGCAGAATGAAGATCTCATCATCAAGCTGCAAAAACAAAAGCGATAGCGCTTACATTGCAAAATAAATCTTGCAATGAAATTGTTTTTGATTTAAACTATCTGAAAATCTGCTCCGAACGACTTCGAGGGGGACTTGTGAAGATTACTCGATATGTGCGGTTCTTGCTGCTCGGCTCTTTGCTGGCGGTAGCCCCGCTGTTTGCGCAAGAGACGGCGACGATTCTGGGAACGGTAACCGACGCCACCGGCGCGGTGGTTCCCAATGCGAAAGTGTCAATCACCGATACCGCCACCAACACCGTGCGCTCGGTAACCACTAACCAGAACGGCATCTACAATGCGCCGGATCTGAACATCGGCACCTACACGGTGAAGGCTGCGGCTCCCGGGTTCAAGGCCTACACCAAGACCGGCGTTGTGGTGAACGTGAGTGCGACCGTGCGCGTCGATATCGCGCTCCAGGTCGGACAATCGCAACAGAGCGTCACGGTCGAGGCGAACGCCATCCAGATACAGACCGAGACCAGCGACCAAAGTACCGTCATCACCGGACAGCAAATTTCGCAGATCGATACCAACGGCCGCAACCCCGTTCAGCTTGCGGCGCTGGTACCTGGCGCCGCGAGCACCATCGGTGGTTTCAATGCACCCACCGCGCTGCGCAGCAATAACGGCATCAGCTTTAATGGCCAGCGCTCGGAACACAACATCTGGCGCATCGACGGCAGCGAAGCCTACGATCGCGGCGGCGGCGGCGGCATGATCGTCAATCCCTCGCCTGACGCACTAGCCGAATTCCGCGTAATGACCAGCAACTATAGCGCAAAGTACGGCGCAGCCTCCGGCGGCACCGTCAATATGGCCATCAAGAGCGGCACACGGGATTTCCACGGGGCTGCATGGGAATACAACCGCAACGACGACTATGACGCGACCGACTTCTTCGCCAACCGCAATGGCACCGGAAAACCGGAACTGCGCTACAACGCTTTTGGCTTCAATATTGGCGGCCCTCTGTTTATCCCGCATCTCTACAACAAGAGCCGCCAGAAGACGTTTTTCTTCTACAATATGGAATGGCGTAAGCTGATCGAAGGCAGCCAGCTTACCGCGACTGGGATTCCGGCTCCAGAATTCAACGGAGATTTCAGCGGTCTTAGCAAGGCCATTATGGTCCCGCAAACTAACGACCAGGCTGAGATGACGCGCTTCATGAATGCTGGCCAAACGCCCGGCCAGGCGTTCGCAGGTAACATTATTCCGCCGAGTCTGATCGACCCCAACGCCGCGGCTTTTCTGGCGACCGGCGCGTTTCCCAAGCCGAATACTGCCGACGGGCGCTATTCCCAGGCGCTCGCGGTTCCGACCGACTTGCGCGAAGAGATCGTCCGCATCGACCACCACTTCTCGGATAAGCTCGCCATCATGGGCCATTTAATCTGGGATTCGAGCTCGCAGACCTACGCAACGACGCTGTGGGGGGGCGATACTTATCCCACCGTCGGAACGCTGATGACGGCGCCCTCCTACAGTGCCGTGGTCAATGCCACGTACATCATTAGCCCGAACGCGGTGGACGAAGTGACCTATAACTTCAACGGCAACAAGCTACATCTGGTGCCGAACGGGATTTACAAACGTCCGAGTGGCTTCAACGTCCCCGAGTACTTTACCCCCAACAACGACAACAGGCTCCCCAGGGTCGATTTAGGCGCTCCTTACAGCGTGAACTACGATCCGGGCTCCTGGCCATGGAATAACGTCTATCACGCGAACCAGTTTGGCGATAACCTCTCGCTGACCGTTGGGCGGCACAACCTGCAGCTCGGCGCCTCCTATCTACGCGGTTACAAGACGCAGGACATTTTCGGCGCTAGCAATGGCCACTTCAACTTCGATGGCAGCGTTACTGGAAATAGCTTTGCCGATTTCCTCCTGGGGTATGCACACAGCTATGATGAGCTGGACATCCAGGACGCCGTCGATACCCGGTTTAATGATTTTGCGGCCTATGCTATCGATAACTGGCATGTAACCGACCGCTTGACGCTCAATCTTGGCTTGCGCTGGGAGGGCCTTCCGCACGCCTACGACGTGAACGGTCGGCTCGCCAACTTCCAACAGGGCCTCTATAATCCCGCGGACGCAGCGCTTTTTGACCCCAGCGGGAGTGGCGCTCTAGTCACTACCGGCCCCGGATTCAAGACGGTTCCGGGTATCGCGCTTTCGAACGTTCCTTTCTATCTGAATGGCGTAACGCTCGGCGGCAAGAATGGTACGCCGCTGGGCCTCGTGAAGAACTCCTGGGATACCTTCGCCCCTCGTGTCGGTTTCGCCTATGACCTGACCGGCAAACAGACTACCGTTCTGCGCGCCGGATTCGGCATGTTCTACGAGCGCATTCAGGGCAATGACATCTACAACATGGGCCCGAATCCGCCCTTCTCCTATGATCCAAACGCGAACAACGTCTTCCTGAGCAGCCCGACAGTTGCCTATACGAATGGCACGGGTGCTGGTACTCCAACCTTCCCGTCCAGCTTCACCGCGCTGTCCTATGACAATTACAAGATCCCGACCGCCATGCAGTACAGCTTCGGCATCGAGCAGCAGCTTTCGCGCGCCGCGGTGCTGAATGTCTCCTACGTCGGCTCTCACGATGATCACGAGCCTTTCGAGCGGAACGTGAATACGCTGCCGGCCGACAGTCCGCAACGGCTCGCGGTCTGCGGTGGAAACTGCGTCAGCGGAGCTAGCAACACGGACCCGAATCCCTATCGCATCTATCCGGGCTTCTCGAACATTACGATGGTGGAAGCGGGTAGCATTTCCAACTACAATTCGCTGCAGGTCAGCCTCCGGTGGCAGAGCAGCTATGGCCTGACGCTCAATGGTGCGTACACCTACTCGCACTCGCTCGACGATATCTCAGGCGATTTGAGTGAGACAGCGGATCCGTTCAACCGGAGGTACGATTACGCAAGCAGCGATTTCGATCGTCGTCATATCCTGGTCTTCAACTATGTCTACGATCTGCCGTTCTTCTCCCACTCCAACGGACTGACGCATTCTCTGCTCGGCGGCTGGGAGCTTTCCGGCGTTACGACGATTGAAACCGGAATACCGCTGAACCTTGGCTATGGCAAAGACAATCTCGGCCTAGGTGGCGGCACCAGCAGCCGGCCGAATATCGTCGGCGACATTACCTATCCGAAAACCGTGGATACCTGGTTCGGCACTGGAGCCTTTGCCGCCCCGGCGCCGCTGCAGTTCGGCACCCTGGCGCGTAATGCTCTGGTCGGTCCAGGCCGCGCCAACTGGGATATCGCGCTGTTCAAGAAGTTCGCGATCAGTGAAAAAGCGGCTCTTGAATTCCGCGCCGAAACCTACAACAGCTTCAACCATACGCAGTTCAACGGCGTGAACACCACCTTGACCGACAGTAACTTCGGCAAGATAACCTCGACCTTCGACCCGCGTATCATCCAATTCGGCGCCAAGCTGTCATTCTAAGCTAAGTGGGACACACGATCGTTTCCTGTCGTCTGTCCCAATAGCGCCTACCGTAGGCTCAGCCTTTCAGGCTGCAGACGCCTTTAGCGGGCTGCGGCTTTCTCGATGCCCTCCGTGCCGGAACTGAGCCGGAAGCGTAAGCGCCCCGCTTCGGTGTGGTGTTTCCTAGTTACTTCTTTTCCATCCGCGTGAACGCTAGCTGTTTCTTTACTCCGTCCACCAGCAGTTGATCGCTGTCGCTGTAATAAGTGAGCTGCCGGCCTTTGGTGATGCCCTTGTAGCTATCAGCTAATTGCGGTAAGCCGCCTTTGAGAACGACCTTACCGTTTTTGGTGTAGTATTCGCAATGCTTAGACGTCCCGGTGCGCGTGCGGCCGGAAGCGAGCGTCTGGGTGACGCGAACGTCTCCGTCCGCGAAAGCGTGATCGAGCGACGAATTGCCGTTATTGGTTCCGTTGTTCGGAGTCAAGAACGCCTTCACCTGCTTCGCATCGATGACCATCTTGCCGCGTGTTAGCTTGACGCCGCCGGTGTAGAGCGCAACGCGGGTGTCGTCGCGATAGAGCAGATCGGGCGCGCGTACCACGGTGAAGATGGGCGGATCGCCCGCTTTTTCCGGCTTGTTATCGACCAACTGGCTGACGACGTGGCCCGTCGCCTGCAAAGTCCTGGCGCTGCGGTCGATGTCGATCGTACTCGCCGCAATCCGGTTCGCGCCCTGCCAGATCACGGCATCTCCGTCGTACTGAACTTTAGTATTCTTGTCGCGCGTCCGCATCCGCTCCGCGCTCGCCTGCATGGTTTTGGTGCCGTCGAGCATGGAGGTTCCCGGCTTCTGGCGCGGATTCGGATTGTGCGTCGAAACGACGTGCCCGCTCGCGTCCATGTCTCCGCTCGCCTGGTTCATCACGATGGCATCGGCCAGGGTGGAACCGTTGTCGTCGGAGACGCGCGCGTGGCCCGTGAGGGTCATGCGATTGATGACCTGTTGAAGAAATGCTTGGTCCGCCGAGGCTTTTCTGGTGCCGTCCCGATAACGGAAATGGCCCGACTGCCGGATGGTCGCGATCTGGTTCGTATTGGGCTGGAATTTCGCCAGCATTTCGTCGCTCCAGGTTAAAGCCGGTTCAGCCCCGCCCGGTTTCTCCGTGCGCGTCGCAACCTTCCATGCCCGGAATCCGGCGACGTAGCTGCCGCCGCCGTATACGATCTCCAGATGCGACGCGTTCAAGATGCGGTGGGCTTGCCCCGGCCGGTTGGGCTTGAATTCCACCTGCGCCTCTGTAGGCGAACGGATCTCCTGCACTTCCTGGCCGCCCGGCTTCATTTCAAGCTGGATGTGATCGCTGCGCAGGATCCTGGTCTCGGCCAACTGCGCGCCCGGCTGCGGTATCGGCACCGATTCGGCAACCGCATGTCCATCGGCCAGCACCTCATGTAGCACGCTGTTCTCCCGCGTTTTTCCGTCCGGCTGCTGCTCGGATTCGATCTGGAAGCGCAGGTCCGCACGATCTCCGGTGATGGTTGTGCGCGAACCTTTTTCTGTGGCCACGACGCGAGCATTTCCGGTCCCGACGATCTCGACCAGGTTTCCATCGCCATCGAACAGCGCGGTCATTTGGGCGGCTGAATAATCGGTTTGCCGGCCGTCGCGGTTTTCCGTACCGGCCGCATGATCCGCATCGATCTGCTGCAGCACGCCGTCCTTGAGCGTCACCACCGAATTCCCCGCCTGGATGGTCATGGCCTGGCGCTGCAGCTTCGACCAGGGAGAAAGATAGACCTTCTGCTGAGCCTCGTTATAGACCAGATCCGCGGTCTCGACGTGCATTTTCCTCGCAACCGGGCCATTGCCGATCCAATCCAGCGAAACCTGTGACTTCAGGTGCAATTGCTGCTGGTTCGGATCGTAGTCGGCGCCGACCGCCTGCCCGTCGCCTTGCGGAAACACGAACGAAGCGGGCTGATCGGTAGAGGCTTTCCCGGTTTTCGTGTTGTAGACGATGCCGGAGGTGGTCACGCGCACAAGTTTCGCGGCTTCCTTCGGGTTCTCCGCGTCTTGATCGGCCGGCACGTTCATCAGAATGTGGACCGGCCCTTGCGAGCGCAGCATCCCCGACCGCTCGTCATACAGCGCTTTGCTGCTCTTCACGTAGGTATAGGAAGCGCCGCTTTTGTTGTAGAGCCGCAGCGCCAGGCCGTGCAGTTCGAACGTGGACGGATCGACCGTGGCCTCGAACGACTTCGCCTTCACCTGGACAATCGGCTTGTTCGTCCGCGGATCGGACTTCAGCTCGAACCAGCCACTCGGCGCTTTCGCTTCGTAGCCGGCCTTGATCGAGGCAGGCGGCTGCGCGGGCGCCCGCTTTTGCTGCTCGATGTGCAGCTTATATGTGTAGCCGACGAGGGCCGAAAGCAGGACCGCGGCGATACCTGTAAACAAAGAAATCCGCCGCATGCGCTAGGAAAGCAAGCCCTTCTTCCGCCTTCAGCGTATCAGTTTGGGCGTGCGATAGAAGCGGATGCGGCGACGTCCTCAAAACGGGACCGCGACCGTTAGGGGGTGGAGCAGCTAGTGCCTTCTCTTTCAATAACTTACAAAAACATCTTGTCACTCTCCACCAGAGTGTGCTAAAACATCATCTGGGCTCGCGAAGCAAACCGAGCGAGCCCATTCAGCGAACAGCTAACAATTTTCGAAGTCAATTCTTAAGTATCGAATGGAGGTTTAAGTATGGACATTCGTCCGCTACACGACCGTATTGTGGTCAAACGGATCGAGGAAAGTGAAACCAAGCGGGGCGGGCTCTACATCCCCGATTCCGCCAAGGAGAAGCCGCAGCAGGGTGAAGTCGTGGCTGTCGGAAACGGCAAGCGCAACGAAGACGGGAAAGTGATTCCGCTGGACGTCAAGAAAGGCGACCGCATCCTGTTCGGCAAATACTCGGGCAACGATATCACCATCGACGGAACCGAGTATATGATCATGCGCGAGGACGAGGTTCTCGGCGTGCTGGAAGGGGCTGCCGTTTCGGCGAAAGCATAAGAGGAGGAGTAAAAGAAAATGCCTGCAAAACAGATTGCTTACAGTGAAATTGGCCGCCAGGCCATTCTGCGCGGCGTCAATCAGCTCGCCGACGCAGTAAAGGTGACGCTCGGTCCCAAGGGCCGCAACGTTGTCCTGGAGAAGAAGTTCGGCGGACCGACCATCACCAAAGATGGCGTCACGGTCGCCAAAGAAATCGAGCTGAGGGACCCGCTCGAGAACATGGGCGCCCAGATGGTGCGCGAGGTGGCTTCGAAGACCTCCGACATCGCGGGTGACGGCACCACGACCGCCACCATTCTCGCCCAATCGATTTATCGCGAAGGCGTGAAAAGCGTGGCCGCAGGGGCCAACCCGATGGCGCTGAAGCGCGGCGTCGAGAAGGCCGTCGAGGCCATCGTCGAGGGAGTGAAGAAGATCTCCAAGCCGGTTTCGGGAGACGCCATCGCCCAAGTCGGGACCATTTCGGCTAACGGCGATGCCACCATCGGCAACATCATTGCCGAAGCCATGCAGAAGGTTGGCAAGGACGGCGTGATCACGGTCGAGGAATCCAAGACCATGAGCACCGAACTGCAGACCGTGGACGGCATGCAGTTCGACCGCGGTTATCTCTCGCCCTATTTCGTGAGCGACCCCGATCGCATGGAAGCGGTGCTCGAAGATCCCTATATTCTGATTCACGAAAAGAAGATCAGCAATATGAAGGATCTGCTGCCGCTGCTCGAACAGATCGCCCGCGCGGGCAAACCGCTGCTCATCATTGCCGAAGAGGTGGAAGGCGAAGCGCTGGCGACCCTGGTGGTCAACAAGCTGCGCGGCACCCTCAATGCCTGCGCGGTGAAGGCTCCCGGCTTCGGCGATCGCCGCAAGGCCATGCTGGAGGACATTTCCGTGCTCACCGGCGGCAAGGCCATCATGGAAGAGACCGGCATTAAGCTCGAAGGCGTTCGTCTGGAAGACCTGGGCCGCGCCAAGCGCGTCACAGTAGACAAGGACAACACCACGCTCGTGGATGGCGCCGGTTCCCAGAAGAACATCGAAGGCCGCATTAAGCAGATTCGCAATCAGATCGAGGAAACCACCTCCGATTACGATCGTGAAAAGCTGCAGGAGCGCCTCGCGAAGCTCGCCGGCGGCGTTGCGGTGATCAAAGTGGGCGCCGCGACCGAGACCGAGATGAAGGAAAAGAAGGCTCGCGTCGAGGATGCTCTGCACGCCACCCGCGCGGCAGTTGAAGAAGGCATCGTTCCGGGCGGCGGCGTCGCACTGCTGCGCGCGGCTGGCGCACTGAAGAACCTGAAGGTCGAAGGCGACGAACAGATCGGAGTGGACATTATCCGCCGTGCTGCGGAAGAGCCGCTGCGTCAGATCGCCGGTAATGCCGGCTACGAAGGCGCCATCGTGCTCGAAAAGGTGCGCAGCAACTCCGATCAGAACTACGGCTTCAATGCGTTCAATAGCCAATACGAAGACCTGGTGAAGGCCGGCGTCATCGACCCGACCAAGGTCACGCGCTCTGCCCTGCAGCATGCCGCGTCCATCAGCGCTCTCATGCTGACCACCGAGGCCGTCATCGCCGAAGTGCCGGAAAAGAAGAGTGCCGCACCCGCCGGTCCCGGCGGCCACGGCCCCGACATGGATTACTAATCCACAAGCAACACCCCTTCCTGACGGTCGGGGTTCTGTTCAGCCCGCTTGACCTTGCGGTTAGGCGGGCTTTTTGTTGTGTGTTCACCGGATGCCCGGAATTTTCGCCTCTTTCAGCGCGCGATCGTTCAAATTACGAACGCGCTCGAATACTTTCCTTGCCGCCGCTGCCTGTCCGCTGCTCTTCAGCGCTCGCGCCAACGTGTACTCGGCGCTCGTATCGTCCGGGTTCAGTTCCACAGCTTTCCGCAACAATCTCACAGCTTCGGCAGCTTGACCGGTGTGCAGTTTCGCTTTGCCTAGATACAAATACACCCCATAGGAATCCGGCTTGAGCCTTTTCGCTTCCTCCAGGTACGGAGTGCCCTGTTTATAGTGAGCTTGCTGCACCAGCAGACTGCCGAGGTAGTAATTTGCATCCTCGTTGCTTGGATTCGTATCAAGCACCCTTTTCAATTGCTTGATTGCATCCTCGTTTCTGCGCTCGCTGATGTAAACTTTGCCCAGCGCGAGATGAATGCCTGGAAACCGAGGATCCAGCCGCAGCACTTCAAGAAAGCTCTCTTCGGCCTGCGGGAAGATCGCCGCCTCATAGGAAGCTTTTCCCAGCAAAAATTCCGTTTGGGCCGGTCCTGCATTTTGAAACATCCGGTGGAAGATCGCCTTGGCGGTCTTCGAGTCGCCGCTCTTCAAATAAGCAAAACCCAACAGAAACAGAACTTGCCCGTTATGCGGATTTTCTTTCGCTAGTAGCTTGAGATCGCGCTGGGCAGCCGGCGTCTGACCAGTATATAGACGGCAGACATCGAGCAGTTGCCGCGCTTGCCGATTCTGCGGATCAATTGCGAGAACGTGCTGAAAATAAGGCAATGCCCGGCTATGCAAGTCCTCTTTCAGATAAACGATCCCCAGGTTCAGCAGAATGGGCGCGCTGTCCGGGCTGAGCCGCAAACCACGCCGGTATTCCGCAATCGCTTTGTCGATGCGATTCGTTCGAGCATAAAGAATGCCCAGATTGCCGATCGCCCCAACGTTATCGGGCTGCTGCTTGAGAACCGCCTGAAAGCCCCGCTCTGCCGCCCCGTAGTCGCCGGCCGAAAGAGCCTTTACAGCGCGATGGAAGGTGATTTGCGGCGGTTCAGGCGCCGCGCCGGCCAGCAAGCCGCAAACAAGCAGGTATGCGGCGTACTTCATATACGGCAATGATAGCCGCTCGCTAGCGCGCGGCTCGGAAGATCCAGCAAGTTACCGAGCCGCGACCGCCAGAAAGCGGTTCGTGTCTAAAACTGGAAACGCAGCGCCATCTGAATCGTGCGCTGATCCCTCCAGGAGTTCACTTGCCCGAACGTTGCATCGTTTGGCGCATTGATCCCTAATCCGGGTCCGAGCCCGATAAAGCCCGCGCTCAGCGTTCCTCCGGTTGCGACGCCGGACAGTCCCCAGATTTCGGGATGATTCAATACGTTGAACACCGCAAAACGGTAGCTCACCTTCACTCTTTCCGTAATGTTGAAGTTCTTTATCAGGCTGCTATCCAGGTTTTGCACCCAAGGTAAGCGGAACGCATTGCGGCCCGTGGTGCCGTAGGCGCCGTCGTCCGGCTCCGTGAACGCCGCCGGATTGATCCACTGTGCGCTGTTCTGACCCGCATAAGGATCGCCGCTAACGTCGACATACTGCGTGCCGGCGTTGTATCCCTCCAGATTACCGTTGGAGTAAACCGTGAACGGCATGCCGGAGTGAATCGTCAGGATAGATGTAAGTTCCCAGCCGTTGAGCAGGACGCCTAGCAAACGATTGTTGGTAGCTCTGGGAAGGTCATACACCCAGTCGGTCGAAAAGACGTGCGTTTGATCATAGCCTGCGTGAGCATATTGCGCAGCGATGTCGAATGGATTATTGATCTGATCGCTATCATTGTCCACGATATCCATGGTCCGCGACAGCGTGTAATTGACGTTTCCGGTCAGCCCCTTGATAAAACGCCGGCTCACGCGAATCATCAGCGCGTTAAAGCGCGAATAGGCGTTGGTTTCGATTGCGGTCAAATTGCCCCAGCCGAGATAGGGCAGCAATGCGGTGTACTGCTTGTTAACGGAAGGCAGCGCGTTGGGAAACTCGGCTGTGTAACCCGCCGGGAGCGCATTGACCTGCCGTTGATCCATCAGGTGGACGGCATGATTTCCGGAATAGGAGACGTCTAGTATGAACCCGTCTCCAAGTTCATGCTGCACACCGGCGTACCAGGAGTAAATGGTGGGCATCGTATTATCGGTCGGGAAGATCGTCATGTTGGGCGGTGCCTGCCCGGTGCTGGAAACGTCAAAGCTCGACACGTTCCCGTAGAGCGCCGTCGAACTGAACTGGTTCGGATAATTCGTACCGGCCCCGAAATTGAAGTTGTTCTGGCGCAGCCGCTCGTTGAACATGCCGAATCCGGCGCGGACCGCTGTTTTGCCGTTCCCGAACAGATCGTAGGCAAAGCCCACCCGCGGTTGGAAAAAGTTTTTGGTGGGAGCAAAACCCTTCGGCACGCCGGAGCAGGGATCGCAAATCAAACCCTCATTCGAGAGTGCTTGCAACACATTCCCTTCCAGATAACCTGTCTGCGTGTCAACCTGAGGCGCCGCGGCCGGATCGTATTTTGAAAGATCGACGCTGTACAGGTGGAACGTCCCCTCGCCGCCGGGCGTTCCGCCGCGAACAATCGTGTATGTCGGCACCATTCGTGAAAAGCGCAGCCCGTAGTTGACGGTTAGCCGGCGATTGACTTTCCAACTGTCCTGCGCATAGAAATCCTGTTCCTGGAACCCGAAAAACGGATAAATCGCGGCGTTCGCTTCCGAGTAGTTGTTGAAGTTGCCTAACATCAGATTGGCCAGCCCATTTCCGGTATCCATCGGCATCGAAGCGCTGGAGCTGAAATCGATGCTCGCGTTCATCGGCCAGGTCGCGGTCTGGGCCTTTTTATCCCAGTTGATATAGGCGCCGAACTTCAGCGTATGGCTGCCGATCACTTTGGTCACATTCTCCGTGATGGCATAGTCCTTGCCCCAGTTATGCCAGCCTGGGTCGCCGAGGTTCCAAGTGACTCCCGCGCCCGTGGTGACGTTTGGAATGGAATTGGTGATGTTGGTCGCTGGATAAAGCTGCGGGAACGTCGCACCGATCGCGTCGATGCTCACCGGATTGTTGCCCAAAATCGACAAAGATTGCGACTGATGGTTATAGGACAGGATGGTTTCCGCAACTAGTGTCGGCGTGAATGTATTCACCAGGTTCCAGGACCAGGAACTGCCCGGCTTCGGGCGATACTGCGGCTGAATCGGGAACGGCTGGCCGGCCCAAACGCCGTTTTCAAACGACTCCTTTTGATAATCGTTCACCCAGCGAAAGAACGTGCTGAACTTGTCGTTGACCTGGTAATCGATCCGCGCCAGATCCTGATTCTTAACCAGTACATCGGGATTGTTGTAGAAATATCGGGAATACCCAGCGCTGGGCGCCGCCGGTAAGCTGGTGTAGCCCGGGATCATCTTCGTGTAGACGTTGAGCAAGGCGGAGCTCTGCGGATTCCAGGCAGTCTGCGGAACTATATTTCCGGGATACGGTGTGCCGCCCGTGATGTTGCCATTGCTGTCGCGTGTGACCGTTCCGGGCTCGAACACCGTGCCCACCGGAAACTGCGGCGCATACGGCATTTTGCTGCCCGGAACAACCCAGGGACTGAGATCCCCACTTAAAATTTGCGCATCCGGAACATCGGAGTAGGCGCTACCGGGCAGCGTCCGGCGAGTCATCTCGCGGTTGTAGAAGAAGAAGATCTTTTTGTTCTTAGGAGTGGATAGCTTCGGAATGTAGAGCCAGCCGCCCAGGTTACCGCCAAACTGGTTGTAGTGCAGCCTTGGATGAAGCGTGTTGCAGAGCACGCATTTCGCGTCGAAATAGTCGTTCCTCAGGTATTCATAGGCCTCCCCATGGAAATGCGCGGTACCGGATTTGGTCTGGACCGCAATTGCGACGCCTTCCGCGCGCCCGTATTCGGCGTTGAACGCACTCTGCAGAACGCGAAACTCTCCAATCGCATCGATGCTCGGCTGGGTGTACTGCGATTGATTGTCACCCACATCGACGTTGGGCGAGCCGTCCAGGTAAAAATTGTTTTCTGATCCGCGGCCGCCGAGCCCGTGAAACTGCGAAACGTCGTTGAAGTTCACGTTGAAATCGCTCTGTGCCGAACTGGACATCCCGGGCACAGTGCTCATCAGCGCGATCCAGTTCCGCCCGTTCATCGGCAACTGCGAAATCTGTGTCTTATTCACCAGATACGCCTTGTCCATGCTCTCGGTGTCGATCGGCGGAGCCACCGAGCTCACCTCGACTGTCTGCGTAATCTCGCCCACCGCCAGCGTGATCTTGCCTAGCGCCACCTGCCGGTTTACGTCAACGTCGAAGCTGGTCGTCATCTTCTTAAAGCCTGTTTTTTCGATCGTCGCCGAGTACCGGCCCGGCTCGATGCCTAATGCACTAAACCGGCCGTTGGAATCGGTCGTGGTGGTCTGCACCATCTGGTTTTTGTTTAAATCTCGAATCGTCACCGTAGCGCCGGGAACGGCCGCACCGGTCGAATCAATTACCGTGCCCGTAACCGGCTGCGACTGCGCCATCAGGGGCTGCCGCGTCATCACTACGAGCAAAAGAAACCCGAGCATCAACATCGGGATTCTGATTCGTCTGCAAGCTAAAGTCCTCATAGAGTTCACCTGGGATACGCTCAGATCCTGTCACAACTCCGGCACGTTTTCAGGGGACAAACCGTTTAGATATTCGATTTTCCTCGCAACTAGTCGTATAATCAACGCAAACACCATGGGGTTAGCAACCGTTAATTCGCAGTCTTTAACGGGCGAGCCCGGCCAGCAGGACGTCCGGCAGGAACTGGAGCGCATCGTCGCCAGCCGGGTTTTTCGCGGCAGCCATCGCTGCCAGGCCTTTCTCAACTATGTGGTCTCCACAACACTGGAGGGAGAGAGCAAATTTCTCAAAGAGCGGACCATTGCGGTCCATGTCTTCGGGCGGAGCGCTACCGATGATCTCAGCGACGATAGCATTGTGCGCGTCGGCGCGCGCGAAGTGCGCAAACGACTCGCGCAGTATTACATGGATGAAGGCGCCAACAGACCCCTTCGCATCGATCTCCCGGCCGGATCGTACATTCCCACGTTCCAGCGGCGCCTCCCCGCTTCTTCGGCAATAAATCCAAACTCAGAGCCGGTGCCTGAACCACCCGAGCCGCAGGTGCCCGCAACACCCCAACGCAAACGCCTTAGGTGGAGACCGCTCGTTCTGGGAGCCGCGGTAATCACGGCGGCGTGCCTGGCCGTCTTCTTCTGGCGAACGGACCCTGGGCCACAAAGCGCTTTCGACACTTTTTGGCAGCCCGCCTTCCACGAAAACGGGCCGCTGCTGATCGCCATCGCGCATCCCGTCGTCTATCTGCCGTCTGTGCGAGCACAAAAGCTGGACGAGCAGCGAAACGGGGTCCCCAACCCTCCCATCCAGCGCCCCATTCACGTATCGCCCAGTCTCTTGAACGGTTCCGATTTTGTGGCGGTTCAGAACCAATATGTCGGCCTGGGCGATGCCGAAGCTGCCTTACGGATCTCTTCCCTGCTGGACCAGCGCCATACCGGGTGGCGTGTCCGGCTGGCCAGCAAAGTCGTATTCAACGACCTTTGGGACTCCGGAGCCGTACTCATTGGCGCATACACAAATCGCTGGACCATGGAGACGACGAAAAACATGCGGTACCGCTTCGCATACAACGCACAGCAAAAGCCATGTATCGCGGAAGCGTCCGCCGGCTGCCGCTGGACGCTGGCAAAAAAAGCGGACAACGGACAGTCGGCCGAAGACTACATTCTTCTTGCCCGCTTGCCGCATTCCGCGACAAACGGTTTTACGATGGTCTGTGCCGGACTGAACGTTTATGGAACGGAGGAAGGCGGAAGAATCATCTCCGACCCGGATTCGCTCGCGCCCATTCTCCGCCAGCTCCCCAAAAACTGGTCCAGCCGCAATCTGGAAATGGTCCTGCATGTCGCCGTCGTCGGCGACGCTCCGGCCCAATCGGAACTCGTTTCGGCTTACACCTGGTGAGCAGCGGAATCGGCCGCCGTTCTTCTCAACGAGAAGCACGTTATCGTCGAGGCTTCTGCGAGATTCTGATCCAGACGGTATTACGTCGGCGAAAAACCTCCGCGGATCCGCGCCCGGCTTATTGGTCCCGTGAAGAACTAGCCCGCGCTGATATCCTGAAGTTCGAGAGCATAGCCCCTTGTCGCGACTTTCCGCCGCCTTTCGCAGTTTTTTCGCCATTCTGTTTCGCAACGCGCTGCCGGAGGATATCGCCGTGCGCTTCGGCTTCGAGAAGCCCAAGCCGCCTCCCCCGCCCGCGGCGACTGCGAGCGACGGCGCGCTGCAAATGCTCGGTATCCTCCAGCGGGACGCGCGGCTGATCGATTTTCTGATGGAAGATATCGCCGGATATGCCGACGACCAGGTGGGCGCGGCCGTGCGAACGATGCACGCCGATTGCAAAGCCAGCTTGGCGCGCCACTTCACGCTGGCGCCCGTCATTGACGGCGTTGAAGGAACCTACCAGCGGCTGGACCCGGCGAAAGCGCCCGATCCGAACCGCACCAAGCTCCTGGGCAATGTTCCGGCGAGCGGAAAAGCGCCCGGCGGCACGCTGCGCCATCGCGGCTGGATCGCTTCGTCCGTCGATCTGCCTCCGATCGGCAAGCAGGATTCCTCCATCCTCGCGCCTGCGGAAATCGAGATCGAATAGCAGCGCCATGCCGGAGTATGTCATCGGGGTCGATCTTGGCACGACCAATTGCGCGCTGGCCTTCGCGCCCGCAAACGAAGACCGCACCGACGTCGCGCTCTTCCCGCTTCTGCAGCTTGTGAATCCGGGCGAAACCGCCAGCCTCGATCTGCTGCCGTCCTCGTTATATATTCCCGGTTCGAGCGAATTCGTAGAGGGCGCGCTGGCGCTGCCCTGGAATGCGAATCCGACTTACATTACCGGCCAGCTTGCCCGCGCTCGCGGCGTCGAAAATGCGAGCCGTCTGGTGGCGTCCGCCAAATCCTGGCTCTCGCACCAAACCGCCGATCCCGCGCAGCCGCTGCTGCCGCTCGCAGCGCCAGAAGGCATTCAAAAGATTTCGCCGGTCGAAGCCTCGCGCCAGTACCTGGAACACATGCGCTCGGCTTGGGATCAAACGCATGCCGAGGCGAAGTTTAAAGATCAGGCGGTGCTGATCACGGTTCCGGCATCGTTCGACGCTGCGGCGCGCGATCTGACGCAGCGCGCGGCCAAACTCGCCGGTTATCCCGAAGTCACCATCATCGAAGAGCCGCAGGCCGCCTTTTATGCCTGGCTCGAACGCAATCCGAACTGGCGCGAACAGGTCAAACCCGGAGATCTCATTCTGGTCGTCGATATCGGCGGCGGGACCACTGATTTCACGCTCATTTCGGTCACCGAGCACGAAGGCGAACTCGAACTGGCGCGCGTCGCCGTCGGCGAGCATCTGGTCTTAGGCGGCGACAACATGGATCTCGCAGTCGCGCGCCATGCCGAGCAGCAGTTCTCACAGAAGGGAACCAAACTCGACGCGCTGCAATTCCATTCGCTATGGCAGCAGTGCCGCGCGGCCAAGGAGATTTTGCTTGCAAGCGACACGTCGGCGCCGAAGGAACAATCGCTGACGATTCTCGGCCGCGGCACGGGGCTGGTTGGCGGAACGCTGCGCGGCAAGATCGCGCGTACCGATCTTCGCGAGTTAATTCTGGAAGGCTTTTTCCCGATTGTTTCCGCCGACGCCGCGCCGCAGCGCCAACGCCGCGCTGCCTTGATGGAAGTCGGCCTGAATTACGCGGCCGATCCGGCAGTTACCAAGCATATGGCTCAATTCCTGCGCCAAGCCGCCGCCAACACTGGCGCGGAAGGCTTCGCCCGGCCCACGCATCTGCTTCTGAACGGCGGCGTGCTGCAGGCAAGCGCCATCGAGCAGCGCATTTTCGAAGTACTCACCGGCTGGCTGAAGCAGGTCGGCGAGGCGCCGGTTGTCGAGCTACGCAGCGAAACGAAACAAGCCGATTTGATGCACGCGGTTGCCCGCGGAGCGGCTTACTACGGGCTTGCACGGCAGGGTAAAGGCGTGCGCATCCGCGGCGGCGTGCCGCGCACATACTATGTCGGCATCGAAACCTCTCTGCCGGCCGTCCCCGGCATGCCCGCTCCCATGAAGGCGCTGGCGGTAGTGCCGTTCGGACTCGAAGAAGGCTCAAAAGTCGAACTGCCGCAGCGGAAATTTGCGCTCGTAGTCGGCGAGCCCGCCGAGTTCCGCTTCTTCTCCTCGCTCACGCGCAAGAGCGACGCTCCCGGCACGCTGCTGGAAGAAGTCGGCAACGATTTGGAAGAGCTTTCGCCGATCGAAGTTTTTCTCCCACCGCATGCCGACAGCACACGTGAAGAGATTGTCCCGGTAACGCTCGAAAGCAACGTCACTGAAACCGGCATGCTGGAATTATGGTGCGTCGCGGCCGACGGCCGCCGATGGAAACTCGAGTTCAACGTGCGCGAACGGGCGGCGGCGGCATAATAGTTCTGGCCGCTATACTTTAAACAGGTAAGAAAGTACCGCGCCGAAGCTACTATGAGCACTGAAAAAGTTCTCCCGAAACGCAAGCGCACGTCTGAACCTCAGAATCTGAAAGAGGCATTGCGTCTTCTTCAAGAAGATGCGAAGGCAAGTGGGACAGACAAGCTGACCAGGGAAGAGATTCTTCAGGAAATTGCTGCCTACCGTTGCCGGTAGGTGAGCCGGCCAAGAATTGTAATTGACACAAACGTTATCGTGTCCGCTGCCTTAAAGCCGGGACGTCTCGAAGAGGCAGTCGTGTTCTTAGTCCCCGATAGGCGATGCGAACTGATGATTTCTCCTGCCATCTATGCGGAGTACTATGATGTTCTCCGCCGGCCTCGGTTCCGGCTTAGACCCGAACGTGTTGACTATTTTCTTCAATTACTGTCCGCTGAGGGCAGCCTCGTGAAAAGGAATTCCAAGCTCTCGGTCTCTCTTCATGAAAGCGACAATCGATTCTTAGAATGCGCTGAGGCCGCGAAGGCCGACTTCCTGGTGACCGGCAATCGACGCCACTTCCCAAACGTTTGGAAGTCAACCCGCGTCGTAAGCGCTCGTGAACTGCTGGAATCCTTGCAAACCTTATGAATATCGGCATCGATCTTGGCACCACCAATTCCGCTCTCGCCTACATCGACCCGCAGGAGGCCGCCGAAGCGGATTTCCCGCCTATCCACGTCCTCCCCATCGAACAGCAGATCGACGCTAACCGCACCGCCGCCCTGCGCACGCTGCCATCCTTTCTATATTTAACCGAGCCGCCAATCATCGGCGCTTGGGCACGCGATCAGGGTGCTCTGGCTCCCACACAAACGGTCCACTCCGCCAAATCCTGGCTCTCCAACTCCGAAGCCGACCGGACCGCGAAGCTTCTGCCCTGGGATGCAACCGAAGAGGGCCGCCTGCTTTCGCCGGTAGAAGCTTCGTCCCGCTATCTCGCCTATCTTCGCGATTCCTGGGACCGCACAAAAAGTTCTCCGCTCGCCGCGGAGCAGGTTGTGCTCACCGTACCCGCCAGCTTCGACGAAGAAGCGCGCGAACTCACGGTGCAAGCGGCGCGCGATGCCGGGATCGAGAATCCAACTCTGCTTGAAGAGCCCGCCGCCGCCTTCTACGCTTGGATCGCCGGGCATCTTTCGCGCTCGAACAAAGAATTGCTCGACGGGCAGCTTGTGCTCGTCTGTGATGTCGGTGGCGGCACCAGCGACTTTACTCTCGTGCGCATCGATCGCGAAGGCGATCGAGTGCAGTTCACGCGTACCCACGTCGGCCGGCATCTATTGCTCGGCGGAGACAATCTCGATCTGACCATTTCCTGGCTGGCCGAATCGAAACTCGGAAAAACGCTCTCCTTGCGCCAGCGCAGCGCATTGCGGCGCCAGTGCTCGGCCGGGAAAGAGAAATTGCTTGCACCGGATGGCCCAGCATCGGTGGAGATTACAATTCTGGGCGGCGGCTCGGCTCTGGTCGGCGGAACTCTGAAAACCTCGGTCGCCCGCGACGAAGTGCTCGAACTCGCGCTCGGCGGTTTCCTTCCGCCTTGCGAACGCAACGCGATTCCGCAGCAGGAAAAGCAAAGCGTCTTTCGCGAGCTCGGTCTCCCGTATGTCTCCGATCCCGCCATCACCCGCCATCTGGCCGATTTCCTCCACAACTCGCCGGCAGCCGAGCGCGGCATCGACGCCATTCTTTTCAATGGCGGCTTCTTCGTGCCGCAAGTCTTTCGTGATCGCGTGCGCGATGTCATCGAGTACTGGTTCGGCCGCAAACCCGTCGTCTTCGAAAATCACGATCCCGATCTCGCGGTAGCGTTGGGCGCGGCCTATTACTCCTATGTGCGCGCCTCCGGCAGCGGCGTCCTGGTGCGCGGCGGCCTGCCTCGCGCTTATTTCCTCGGCTTGCAGGATGCCGGCGCATCTTCCATTCGCGCAGTTTGCCTGATGCCGCGCGGCAGCGAAGAAGGACAGGAGATCCGCCTCGATCAGCCGGAACTGCAGCTTCTGGCGAATACGCCGGTTGCATTTCGTCTCTATAGCTCGCTCAGCCGAACTGAAGATGCCGCGGGCGATGTGGTCTCCCTCACTCCGAGCGACGACATGCTCGATCCCGCCAGCGATCCGCGCCTCCATGCTCCACTGCGCGCCGTGCTTCGCTTCGGCAAAGGCGGCGAACGAAAAATTCCTGTGAGCCTGGGCGCGCGCCTCACCGAAATCGGCACGCTCGAAGCCTGGGCGGAATCGAAGATCAGCGACCATCGCTGGCGTCTTCAATTTCAGTTGCGCAAATCGGCGGATGCGGCCGAAGCTGCGCCTGCTGTTGCCGCGGTTCGCTCGACCGCCGTCATCAGCCCCGAAGCGCAAACGAATGCCGAAGCGCTGATTGAACAAAGCTTCGGCAAAACAGACTCCGCGTTTCCTCCCGAACAACTGCCTGCGCGCCTCGAGCAAGCTCTGAGCCTCGGCCGCGCTTCCTGGCCGCTGCCGACTGTACGCGCCTTCGCCGACAAGCTGCTGGCATTTTCCGAAGGCCGCCGTAAGAATCCGGCGCACGAAGTGCGCTGGCTGAACCTCACCGGCTTTTGCTTGCGCCCCGGCTTCGGCTATCCCGGCGACGATTTTCGCATCGAGCAGGCGCGCCGCATCTATGCCGGCGGCATTACGTTTCCCGGCCACGTCCAGTGCGAAATCGATTGGTGGATTTTTTGTGGCCGCATTGCCGGCGGTTTCAATCGCAACCAGCAGGGCGACATTTTTCAGCGCCTTTCGCCCACCCTCCTGCCGCGCCAGAAACGCAAACATCGCTTGAATCAAAGCCTCTATCGCGAAATGTGGCGCACCGCCGCGAGTCTCGAACTTCTGCCGCAGCAGACCAAGGTGCAGCTTGGCGATGCACTGCTCGAAATCGTCAAGCGCGGCGAGATGACGAATGCAGGTCTCTGGTGCCTGTCGCGTCTCGCCGCGCGCAAGCTGTTCAGCGGACCCATCAATCTCGTCGTATCGCCGTCGGTTGCGAGCCGCTGGATCGAAGGGCTGCTGCGGCTTGCGCACACGCCCGCGCTGCTCGAAGCCGTTGTCGGTATGGCTCGCCGGACCGGCGATGTTGCGCGCGATGTATCTCCGGCGACGCTCAACCTGGTGCGCAAGGCTTGCGAGTCTAGCCCGCATGCCGCCGAGCTGTTGCACGAACTTGCGGGCGAAGAGACCGGACTCGCCGCCTCCAGCCGTATCTTCGGCGAAGAACTGCCCGCAGGTTTAATCCTGGCCGAAGCGCCCGCCGCCAGCGCCTGATGCGCGAAACGCAAATCATCGAACGCATTCGACGCATGGCCGAACGCGGCCATCGCGACCGTTCGCTTGTGAAAACGATCGGCGATGATTGTGCCATCCTCCGTCCTAAGGTGAACGAAGACTTGGTCTTCACCTCGGACTTCGTTCTTGAAGATCGTCACTTCACGCTCGAGACACACCAAGCCGCCGATATCGGCCACAAGGCTCTCGCGCGCAGCCTTTCCGATCTCGCCGCCATGGGCGCTGAGCCGGTGTTCTGCATGGTTTCGCTCGCAGTACCTGTGCGAGCGTCTTCCTGGGTCACGCAATTCTACAAAGGCCTTCTCGCTCTCGCACAACGCTTCAGCGTCACGCTCGCAGGCGGCGATCTGGCTCGCTTTGATAAGGTGATCGCCGATGTGATCTGCTGCGGCCGCGTCCCGCGCGGAAAGGCGCTCCTCCGCAGCGGCGCCAAACCGGGCGACCGCATTTATGTAACTGGAGAACTCGGCCGCCCTTGGCGCCGCCATCTGCGCCCCGAGCCGCGCATCGCCGCCGGCCTCGCGCTGCGCCGCCTCGGCGCTTCCGCCTGCATCGACGTCAGCGACGGCCTCGCGCTCGATCTCCAGCGCCTCTGCCTCGAATCGCGCGTCAGCGCTGAGCTTACATCGGACTTACCGATCGCGCACGGCGCGTCCCTGCAGAATGCCCTCCACGGCGGCGAAGATTATGAACTGCTCTTTACTGCAGCCCCCAAAAGACGCATCCCCAAGCATATTGCCGGGCTTGCCATAACGAAAATCGGCACGGTCACGCGCGCCCGCGCGGGACAAATCAAACTCGACGGCCGCCGCTTAAAACCCCTCGGTTTCGACCATTTTCAATAAGGCCGCCTTGTCGTGGCGCACGCACTCGTGTCGACGCGAGCTGTATCACGCATTGACAACGTGCCCAGACAACTTTAACCTGTCGATATCAGACATGTCCTCCTCAAAACCAGCCGAAGTCCCCTATGGCACCCTTGACCTTCTCATCCTGAAGACGCTCGAAACCATGGGCCCCCTGCACGGTTACGCCATCGCGCGCCGCATCGAACAAGCCGCCGGCGATTCTTTGCAGCTAAGCCAAGGCTCGGTCTACCCCGCCCTGATTCGCCTCCAGCAGGAAGGCTGGATTGCCGCCAACTGGGGAATCTCGGAAACGAACCGTAAAGTAAAGTTCTATTCGCTGACCCGCACGGGGCGGAAGCAAATTACGGTGGAAGTGGCGAAATGGGAAAAGGCTACCGCGCTGGTAGCCCGCTTTCTGGAAGCATCCTCGTGAGCCACGCGTATGAGGCCTTTACGTCGCGTGTCGATACCTCCAATACCATTGACAGCCTCACCTTCCTGGCGTAAGCTGTCGATAGCAGACATGTCGAACGGAGCATCTTCATGAGCGCTCGCCGCGTCTTTGCGAAATTACTGGCCCTCCCGCGCAAGCGCCGCCTCGACCGCGATCTCGACGGCGAGATCCGCGCCCATCTCGAGCTGGCCGAGCACGACGCCCTCGCTCGCGGCCTTTCTCCGCAAGCAGCCCGCCGCGAAGCACGCCTCCGCTTCGGAGGCATCGAGCAGATGAAAGAAGAGCACCGCGACCGCCGCGGCATTCGCTGGCTCGAAACGCTAGCCCGAGACTTCCGCTACAACCTCGCTTCGCTCCGCCGAGCGCCCGGATTCACGCTGGTAGTTATCGGCATGCTTGCGCTCGGCATAGGCGCATCCACGGCTATCTTTTCTGTTGCCGACGCGGTGCTGCTGCGCCCGCTCCCGTATCCGAACCCCGGCCAGATCGTTCGCATCTGGGAGGTGAATCAAGACGGCCACCGGGTCCAACTGGCAAACCTGAATTTCGACGATTTCCGTGCCCAGAACGACACGTTCGCGGAACTCGCGCAATATTACTTTCTAACCGCATCTGTTTCCGGCGGCAGCCGCCCGGTGCGCGTGAAGATCGCTAGCGTTTCCCGCGGCTTCTTCAAAATCTTCGGTGTCGAGCCGTTCCGCGGCCGCCTGTTTGACCGCAACGAGCGTATTCCGCATGGCGCTCCGGCGGTGGTCGTCAGCTACAACTATTGGCAAAACTATCTCGGTGGCGCTTCCGATATCTCTCAATTTCATTTGAGACTGGAGGGAGGGCTCTATTCGGTAGTCGGAGTTATGCCGCCCGGATTCGATTTTCCTCGGAACGTCGCGGTATGGTTTCCAAGTGAATTGCAGCCGGACCGTTCCTATCGCACCGCGCATAACTGGAACGGCATCGGCCGCGTGCGCAATGGCATCACGGTTGCTCAGGCGCGCGCGAACCTCAGCGTCATCGCTCACCGAATCAGAGAGCGGTTCGGCAGCAAAAAGGTAGACCTCATCGATGCGGCCGTGGTGCCCCTTGCGGACGCCATGGTCGGTGAGGTGCGTCCGGCTCTCCTGACTCTTCTTGGCGCTGTTAGCCTTCTGCTCCTGGTCGCCTGCGCCAACGTCGCCGGCCTGCTCCTGGCGCGTACTTCCGCGCGCCGCAAAGAATTGGCTGTCCGTGTGGCCCTCGGCGCCGGGCGCGGCCGTCTGATGCAGCAGTTCCTGGCTGAATCTTTCTTGCTTTCCGCCGCCGCAGGCGCATTAGGCATTTTGCTCGCAGCGTGGGCGGTCAAAATATTTCCGGCAATTATTCCGACAGACTTGCCGCGGCAGCAAGGGATCGCCATCAGCGCCCCGGTGCTTCTTTTTGCCGTTGTTATCACAGTAGGGATCGCCGTTTTGCTTGGGCTGTTCGCGGCGTTGCGAGCCGGAGGAGGAGATCTGCAGCAGGCATTAAGCGCGGGATCTCGCAGCTACGCCGGTTCCAATCACCGGATTCGCACTTCTCTGGTCGTTGGTGAAATTGCTCTAACGCTGGTAATCCTGGCCGGCGCGGGACTCCTCGGGCGCAGCTTTTACCGGCTCGTCTCCACCAATCCCGGTTTTCAAGCGCAAGACCTCATTACCTTGCAGTTCTTGCCCGCGACTTCGCTCATCATGGATCGGACAGCCGTCGCGCGGCAAATCCATTTGTTCGGTGAAATCATTGCCCGCCTTCGGAGGATTCCAGGTGCCGAACGCGTGGCTTGGGCGGGTACCATTCCCGTGGCGGCCGGAGATAACCTCGCCGATGGAGACTTCCTGATACTCAATGGCGAAAAGCCGCCGGCCAATTTTCAGGAATGGGCCCGCATTGCTCAAAATTCCGCGCACACAGGGCACGCACTCTACGCGGTAGTCGGCCCCGAGTATTTCCGCACGCTCGGTATTCCGCTCATCCGTGGACGCGCCTTCACCGCCCAGGACCGGTTCAATACGCCGAATGTCGCCGTAATCAGCGAAGCCTTAGCACGCCAGCGCTGGCCCCATCAAAATCCCATCGGTATGACCATCGATTTCGGAAATATGGATGGCCACCTGGAGCCCCAAACGATCGTTGGCATCGTAGGTGATGTTCGCGCCCGCGGTCTGAACCTTCCTGCGGATCAGCCGATCATCTATGTCGATTACCGCCAGCGTGGCATGAACATCAACGCCTCGCCCACCATTCTTATGCGAACTACGGCGTCGCCGGTCCTGATCGATTCCTCCGCTCGGCGCATTTTCCACCATCTCGCTCCCGATGTTCCCGTCAAATTCGCAACCTTCGCGGACGAAATGGGCGGCTGGCTCTCGGAGCGTCGCTTTCTGCTTCTTCTCGTCGGACTGTTTGCTGGCGCCGGTCTCGCCCTCGCCGCCATCGGCATCTACGGAGTGGTCGCCTTTTCCGTGGCGCGGCGGACCCAGGAGATCGGCATCCGTATGGCCCTCGGTGCCCAGCGCAGTGATGTTCTTCGCCTGGTGATCGGCGAAGGCGCGCGTATGGCGGTGCTCGGCGTCGTCATCGGCATTGCAGTTTCGCTTGCCGTTACGCGCCTGCTGTCCTCTCTGCTTTTCGGCATCGGCACGACCGATCCGCTGACGTTTATCGGCGTGGCGGTGCTGCTTGCGTTCGTGGCACTTGCCGCCTCATACATCCCCGCGCGCCGCGCCATGCGCGTCGATCCCATGACCGCCCTGCGCTACGAGTAAGATGGCCGCATGAGTAAGCTAAGATGCTGCTGCGTTCTTTTCTGCACGTTCTCTCTTGCGGCCTTGGGCGTACAGCCCTCCTCCAATACTGATAAAGATGCTATTCGGGGCGTCGTCGCTCGATACATGCAAGCCCGCAACCACAAGGATGCCGCGGCTACTCGCAGTCTGTTCACACAACACGCCGACCAACTGGTCTCCTCTGGCAAATGGCGAAGAGGAGTTAATCAGTTGGTTCGCGGCATGATGGCCAGTTCACGAAAGGAGGCGGGCAATAGCTCCATCGCGATCCAAGACATTCGGTTTCTCGACCCCGAAATCGCAATCGTTGATGGCCGTTACGAAACCACTTTCTCCAGCGGCAGGATCCGCAAAATGTGGACCACCCTGGTTGTCAAACGAGTCGGAGGCAACTGGCGTATCGCCGCGATTCGGAATATGCTTCCGGCCCCTTACTGACCGGTATGCGTCACGCGGTCTTCAGCCCCAGAATCTGCACCAGGAGTTTTCGTTTTCGAACGAGATCGGCCAGTGTATAACCGTCGAGCACTCCAAGATACGCCTCGAGCGCCTCTTTCAGCACCGATCGCAAGCCGCAGCCGCCGGTAATGGAACACGTATTCGACGCCGGATCGAAGCACTCGGCGAGCGACCAGTCTTCGGTCCCGCGCAGCACATCCCCAACCCGGATTCGATGAGCCGGCTTCGCCAGACGCAGACCTCCCGCCCGCCCGCGCACCGCTTCCACATGTCCGGCCTGCACCGCCTGATTCGCTACCTTCATGAGATGGTTGCGCGAAATCCCATAACTGCCCGCAATCTCGCGGATCGTAGCAACCCTGCCGGGCTCGACAGCCAAATAGATCAGCAGCCGCATCGTGTAGTCGCTATGGCGGGTCAAGTACACTTAAGATGTATTATAAATACATCTTTTCCAGTCCTCAAATGTCTTTTGTTTCCGAAAGCGAAATCTCCGAGCTTGTTGATACCTTTTACGGCAAGATCCGCGACGACGATCTGCTTGGGCCGATCTTTGAAACCGCGCTTCACGGCGAATGGGACCCGCATCTGGCGAAGATGAAGGCCTTCTGGTCTTCCGTGATGCTGGCGACGGGAACCTATAAGGGGAACCCCATGATGGCGCATCTCCGATTGCCGCGCCTCACAGGTGCTCATCTCAACCGCTGGCTGGAATTGTGGCGCGAAACCACTTCCGCCATCTGCGCCGAACCCAAAGCTGCGTATCTATTCGTGGAGAAAGCGGCGATGATCGGCGAACGCTTTGTGCTCGCCAGTCTCCACTACCACCCATACGATCCCAAAGAAAGCGGACGTACACTCGAAACAGCATGAACCAAGCCGACCTTCGCCCATTTTTTTCCGATTCCGCATCACTCTCCAGATCGACGACCTTGCTCCGGGAAAGCGGCTTGCACGTCATCCTGCTGCACCTGAAATCCGGCGAGCAGATTCCGGAACATCAGGCAAGCGGCGCAATTTCGGTGCATTGTCTGCAAGGGAAAGTGAGCTTCACTGCGGAAAAGGACACCGTTGAGTTAGCCGCAGGCGTGTTGATCAGCCTTCCGGCGAAACGCCCGCACAGCCTCCTTGCTCGCCAGGACAGCCTGGTGCTCGTGTCGAGAACCGAGTCGGCGGCTTAGCGGGCCATTGCGGAATACTATGCGGACGTCACTGTCCCAAGCTCATCGAATGCCTGCTGCATTTCCTCGACAAACTTCTGCGCGAGTTGTTTCGGGTTGGCGACGCCGGTGATCGGCCGTCCGACTACAAGGTAATCGGCGCCGGCTCGAATGGCTTCGTATGGCGTCGTTCGGCGTTTCTGCTCATCCTCGGGGTAATCCGCGGGCCGAATCCCAGGAGTTACTACAAGGAAGCGATTGTCTGTAGAGATTTCCCTTATCTTCTGCGCTTCGCGTCCGGAGGCGATGACGCCATCACAGCCAGCCTCCAGGGCTTTTCGCGCCCGGAACAGCACTAATTCCTCAGGCGAATGCTTCGTATATCCCATCTCCGCGATATCGGCTGCATCCATGCTTGTCAGCACGGTAACCGTGAGCAGTTTCAGGCTGGAGCTGCCTTTTCCTCGGACCGCTGCTTTCATCAATCCGCTGGAACCGTGAATCGTCAGGAACGACGCGCCAACGTTTGCGGCACGTGCCACGGCTTTCCGCAGAGTTTCCTCGACATCGTAGTATTTGTAGTCCAGAAAAACCTGTTTGCCGCCGGCGATTAGTTCGCGGATCAACCCGTCGACACCGTGGGCTAACTGAAGAACCAAGCCAATCTTGAAGAAGCTAACGACTCCGTCAAGCTCTTTCACCATCTTTTCGGCTGCATCGACGTCTTCCAAATCGAGCGCTACGATCAGCCGATCTTGGGCCTGGATTTTCTGCATTGGAAATTGGCTCCTTCAATCTAGCAAAGCGAAGCGGCTTGGCATGCGTTTGCGGCATCCTATAAGAAAATAAGAAAAGCTATGCCGCCCTTCGGCTTCGATCCGCTGGTTGAAAAATGGCTCGCCGAGCGCTTCGGTGCGCCGACCGAACCGCAGTCTCTCGGCTGGCCCGAAATCGCGGCCGGAAACAACACCCTGATTTGCGCTCCCACCGGCTCGGGCAAAACGCTAGCGGCGTTTCTGATCTGCATTGATCGGCTGGTGCGCGCCGCGCGTGCGCAAACGCTTCGCGACGAAACGCAGGTCGTTTATGTCTCGCCTCTGAAGGCGCTCAGCAACGACATCCATCGCAATCTGGAAGCGCCGCTCGCCGAAATCGAAGCGCTCGCCTACCGCGAAGGTGTAATGCTTGCGCCCATACGAACTGCCCTGCGCACCGGCGACACGCCCGTATTCGAGCGCACACGAATGCTGAAGAAGCCGCCGCATATTCTCGTCACCACGCCGGAATCGCTCTTTATCCTGCTCACGGCCGAGAAATCACGGCAAATGCTGCGGACCGCCTCCACTGTGATCGTCGATGAGATCCATGCCGTCGCAGACGATAAGCGCGGCTCGCATCTGGCGCTCTCGCTTGCACGCCTGGATGCACTCACAGGGAAACCGCCGCAGCGGATCGGCCTGTCCGCGACGGTGAAGCCGGTCGAAGCGATTGCACAGTTTCTCGCGCCGGAAACCAAAATCGTCGATGTCGGCCACCGGCGTGACATGGATCTGGCCGTCGAAGTGCCGCGCGACGAACTGAGCGCGATCGCGAGCAGGGAAATGTGGAACGATCTCTACGACCGCATCGCGGAGTTGATTCTGGCGAACCGCACCACCCTCGTCTTTGTCAACACCAGACGCCTCTCCGAGCGCGTCGCGCATGCGCTTTCCGAACGCCTCGGCCTAGATGTCGTGCTGCCGCACCATGGCAGCTTGTCGCGCAAGCTGCGGCTCGAAGCCGAATCGAGATTAAAAAAAGGCGAACTGCGCGCCATCGTCGCCACCGCATCCCTCGAACTCGGCATCGACATAGGGACCATCGATCTGGTCTGTCAGATCGGTTCCACCCGCTCGATAGCCGTCGCCCTGCAGCGTATCGGCCGCTCCGGCCACTGGATCGGAGCCAAGCCGCATGGTCGTATTTTCGCGACCACGCGCGACGAACTCATTGAATGCGCGGCTCTGGTTTCGGCGATTCGCAAAGGCGAACTCGAACGCATCGAGATTCCGGAGAACGCGCTCGACATTCTGGCACAGCAGATCGTAGCGGCGGCCGCGGCCGAAGCCTGGCAGGAGGACGATCTCTACGTTTGTTTCCGCTCGGCTTACCCTTACCGCAATCTGCGTCGCGAAGATTTCGACTCCATCGTGGAAATGCTTTCGGAGGGCATCGCCACTTCGCGCGGGCGCAGCGGAGCGATGCTTCATCGCGATCGCGTCAACGGACGTGTGAAGGGCCGCCGCGGTGCGCGCCTTGCCGCCATTACTTCCGGCGGGGCCATCCCGGAAACTGCGAACTACGCCGTCATCGCCGAGCCCGACGGCAAAACCATTGGTACCCTCGACGAAGACTTCGCTGTCGAGAGCCTCGCTGGCGATGTCTTTCTGCTCGGCACGCACTCGTGGCGCATCCGGCGCATCGAGCCGGGCCGCGTTCGCGTAGAAGATGCACATGGCGCGGCGCCCTCGATTCCCTTCTGGCTGGGCGAAGCGCCGGGGCGCTCGCGCGAGCTTTCGGCCGAGGTTTCACGCATTCGCGAACGCATCCTCACCGAGCCTGATTTTCTCATCTCTGAATGCGCGCTCGACGAAGCGGGTGCGAAACAAGCTGAGTTATACGTGCGCGCGGGGGCGGCCGAGTTGGGCGCGCTGCCCTCTCAAACCACCGTCGTCGCCGAACGCTTCTTCGATCAAGGCGGCGGCATGCAATTTGTTCTGCACGCTCCGTTCGGCTCCCGCATCAACCGCGCCTGGGGCCTCGCGCTGCGCAAGCGCTTTTGCCGAACCTTCAATTTCGAGCTGCAGGCTGCCGCCACCGATAACGGACTGGTGCTCTCATTGAGCGAGCTACACTCGTTTCCGCTCGAACTGGTATTCGCTTTTCTGAAATCCGTGACAGTGGAAGACGTGCTGCGCCAGGCGCTGCTGACCGCTCCGATGTTCGGCGCGCGCTGGCGCTGGAACACGACCCGGTCTTTGGCGATTCTGCGCTTCAGCGGCGGCAAACGTGTGCCCGCTCCCATTCAGCGCATGCGTGCAGAAGATTTGCTTGCGTCGGTGTTCCCGGATCAGGTCGCCTGCGCCGAGAATCTCACTGGACCGATTCGCGTGCCCGACCATCCGCTGGTGAACGAAACCATCGATAACTGTCTGCGCGAGGCAATGGATATCGATGGTCTGCGCGAAATTTTAGAGCACATCGAAGGCGGAACGATTCGGACGGTCGCCATCGATACCGCGCAAGCCTCGCCGTTCTCGCACGAAATCCTGAATGCCAACCCGTATGCTTTTCTCGACGATGCTCCGCTCGAAGAGCGCCGCACACGCGCAGTTCAGTTGCGGCAAACGCTCGGGACAGACATAACCGGTGGCGCCGGCATCCTCGATCCTGCAGTGATCGACGAAATCTCCGCCGAGGCCTGGCCCGAAGCTCGCGATGCCGATGAGCTACACGATGCAATGCTGACCTTGGTGCGGACGCCGCCGGCAGCGGAATGGCGGGCGTTTTTTGAAGAGTTGGCGGCAAGCGGACGCGCCTCCACGATCATTCGCGAAGGCAAAGAATTCTGGGTTGCCACGGAGCGCACATCGCTCGCCGGCGATGCCGATGCGGTCGTCTTCGGATGGATGGATTCCCTCGGGCCCATCACCGCCGCGTCGCTGGCGGAGAAGACCGCGTTCCCCTTGGATGCCGTGGATGCTGCGTTGCTGCGCCTCGAAGCGCAAGGCCAGGCGCTGCGCGGCAATTTCCGCAGCGCGATCAAGGAGACGCAATGGTGCAATCGCCGTATCCTTGCCCGCATTCATCGCGCCACATTGGGCCGGTTGCGGCGCGAGATCGAGCCGGTCACCGCTCTCGATTTCGAAGTCTTTCTCCAATCCTGGCAGCACATTGCTCCCGGGACACAACTCCACGGCGCCGACGGGACTCTACAAATCATTCGCCAACTGCAGGGCTACGAAATTCCCGCCGCGGCATGGGAGTCGGAGATTCTCGCGCGCCGCATCGCCCAATACGAGCCGGACCTTCTCGATGAACTTTGCTTTTCCGGCGAAGTCATGTGGGCGCGGGTTTCGCCGCATCCGGCAATCGCCGAAAACCGCCGTGTGCGTCCGACGCGAATCGCGCCGGTCACTCTCTTTCCGCGCGAAAACGCCGCCTGGCTGATCCCTCCAGCCGAGCCCCCGGACACTTCCGCACTCTCGCATCCCGCACGCGAGGTCTTAGCCGCGCTCGAGCGCAACGGCGCCAGCTTCTTCATCGATTTGGCGAGGCAAACCCATCGTCTGCCGAGCGAAGTGGAGGACGCGCTCTGGGAACTGCTCGCCGGAGGATTCGTCACTGCCGACGGCTTCGACAATCTGCGCGCTTTGATCGATCCCAAGCGCCGCCGCGGCGAAGGGCGGGGCAGTCAGAAACGCCCGCGCCATGCCGCCGGGCGCTGGGCGCTGCTGCGCCGGACTCCGGAGGCGGTTAGCCGGGATGAGCGCCTGGAACAATTCGCGCGGCAATTGCTTCTCCGCTGGGGCTTGCTCCTGCGGGACCTGCTGGTGCGCGAAACCCTTTCGCCGCCTTGGCGCGACCTGCTGCCGGTTCTGCGCAGGATGGAAGCGCGAGGCGAGATCCGCGGCGGCCGCTTCGTTTCCGGGTTCACGGGAGAACAGTTCGCCCGCCCGGAAGCGCTGGAATTATTAAGAAAAATCCGCCGAGATCCAAACCGGCCTCCAACGGCTGCGATGTCCGCCGCCGATCCGCTGAACCTGACCGGTATCATCCTGCCCGGCCCCCGGGTCAGCCGCTTGGCGGCCATTGGCTTGGCATCGGCTTGAGCAGTACGGCCAGGACAGACCACAAACCCCAAATGGTCTGCCCCACCCGCTCGACAACGGTCTCGAAGACAGACCCCTGAAACCGTCGCTAACAGAACTATCCTCCTATTTCGCTGCGCCGGGAAGTTTTTTGGCCGTATGAAGCCGTTACATACATGTGTCATACGTTCTCAGCTCCTTACGCTGCTGATAAGATCGTTTGAAGGCGTCAATGTTGCCGCCCTTGGCCTCACAAACACGCACACCCTCGGCGGACGAGATCCGCCAGACCCTGCAGGATCTGGTCGGCCATCCGCTGTTGCATGGTTCGGAAGCGCTTTGCAACCTCCTCCGCTACCTGGTGGAGCGCTCTTTGCAGCACCCCGACCATCCCGCCAAAGAACACCAGATCGCGACGGAGGTCTTCGGCCGACCGCAGAGTTTCGATCCCCGGGTGGATTCCACCGTGCGGGTACAAACGAGCCGGTTACGCTCAAAATTAACTGAGTATTACGCCACCGCCGGGGCTGGCCAGCACTGGCATGTGGAGATTCCGAAAGGCAGCTATGCCGTTCTGTTCCACGAGCGCTCGCCTCAGGAGCAGCCTTCGAGCGCGGATTTGCCGCCTGCGCGCCGCTTCCGCCGTTCCTATCTCCTGATTGCCGCCGGCGTGGTTGTGGTGCTCCTGGCGGTACTCCTGCCCACAACCGTGCTGCATCCCAAGCGCATCCCCGCCGTTGCCCGGTTCTGGAGCGCGGTTTTGTCCACCTCGACTCCGCCGCTCATCGTCTATAGCAACGCGGAATTTGTTGGCCGGCCTGAAACCGGCCTCCGCTACTACAATCCGCGGAAAGATCCTGCCGACGCGATTTTCGACCAATATACCGGCGTGGGGGAGGTCATGGCTGTCTACCACCTCCACGGTACTTTTGACGAACTGGGCCGGAGCTTTCTTTTGAAGCGTGGACGACTGCTGAATTGGGATGACACCAAGAACCGGGACGTCATCTTTCTCGGTTCCCCCGCGGAAAACCTGCCGTTGCGCGAGCTGCCGCCGGACCACGATTTCACCTTTCGAAGAGTTCCAGGTCCCGTCGGTCCAGCCGATCTCGGGCTAATTAACCTGCACCCAAGGCCGGGCGAACAGAAGATCTATTTTGGATCGAAAAGGCCGCCCATTACCCACGATTACGCGCTGATCGAGTTCAGTTCGGGAGCCTGGTCGCGCCATATGCTGACGCTTGCCGGCACCACGACCTTCGGCACCGAGGCCGCAGCGGAGTTTGTCTGCCGCGAAGACAAAGTTGCCCATCTGCTGTCGTACTTCAAGAAAAAGCACGGGCGTATCGGACCGTTTTCGGCGGTTCTGCGCGTGACCATCGCAGGCGAGGTTCCGCTGGATAGCAAGATTGTGGCTTTTCGGTTCGACTGATTGCCATCCGGACAGCGTGCGGCTCGACTGCTAAAATTCGGGCGTGCCAGGGCGCAACATCTTTACGACGCTGGAGGAGACTGCGGCGCAGTATGGCGATGCGGTTGCGCTCCATCAACCGGCGGGAGCGAAGGCGAAGGGAGAATACCGGACCTATTCCTGGAACGAATGGCTCGCGGCATCGCGCGAGATTGCGCTCGGGTTGAGGGCGCTCGGCTTGACGAACGGAAACATCGTCTGCATCCTCTCGGAAACGCGTGCCGAGTTCTATCTGACGGACCTGGGAATCATGGGCGCCGGCGGCGTTGCAGCAGCGCTCTACACCGCATATCCGATGGTGGACTTGGCTAAGAATCTTCGCGACGTGGCGCCAACGTTTTTGTTTTTGGAGGATGCGAAGATGCTCGGCGAGCTTTCTCGCGCCGTCGAGGAGTCGGGCGGGAGCATGCCGGAGCACCTGGTGCTGCTCACCGGCGAAGCGGAAGGCGCGCAGTCGCTGGCTGAACTACAGCGCCTTGGGCGAGAAGCGATGGAGCGCGATCCGCAAGCCTTCTCGCGGATACGGGAGGAGATTTCCCCCGAAGATGCGGCCATTCTCTATTTAACTTCCGGGGCGACGGGGGAGCCGAAAATGAGCCTGACCAGCCACCGGGCGGCGCTGGCCAATATGGATATGAGCCCAGTGGCTCTGCCGGTGGGGCCGGAAGATGCGACTGTTGTATTTTTGCCTTCGGCCCACATCGCGCAGCGAATTGTGCTGGAGCTGATTCCCATGCGCATGGGCATGCCGGTCTGGTTTTCGGAGAGTCTATCGCGGTTACCTGGCGAACTCAGGAGTATTCGGCCGACCGTCTTCCTGGCGCCTCCGCGGCTGTGGGAGCGAATGTACGCGACCATTCAGAACGAACTCAAGAAGCGGCCGGCGATCGCACGCAAGCTGTTTTACCTGGCGCTTGGGTTGGGTTCGGAAGCATTTCATCGCCGCCTCGATAAAAGGCCGGTCCCCGCGTGGATGACGCGGGCGCTGAAGCTGGCGGACAAGCTCATGTTTGCCAAAATTCGCGAGCGGCTCGGCGGGCGCATCCGAATCGCCGCATCGGGAGCGGCTCCGCTGGGCAAGGATCTCGCGGAGTTTTTCGCCGCCATCGGCATGCCATTAATCGAAGGCTACGGGCTGACCGAAGCCGGCGTACTCTGCTTTAACCCGCTCGACCGGCCGAAACCGGGCAGTATCGGCACCGCACTTCCGGGCGTTGACATGCGGCTCGCGGAAGATGGTGAATTACAGGTGCGTACGCCGTGCTTGCTTATGGGCTATTACAAGGACGAAGCCGCTACGCGATCCGTGGTGGGCGAGGACGGCTGGTTTTCGACCGGCGATATCGCGGAAACCGACAACGAAGGCTATTGGTTCATCACCGGGCGCAAGAAAGAAGTGATTGTCTCTTCCAACGGCAAGAAGATTTATCCGGCCCGCATCGAGAGCCTCTTCCTAACAGAGCCGGTCATCCACCAGATTGTGCTCATTGGCGACAAGAAGCCGTACGTTACAGCGCTGCTCACCGTGAGCGAATCTGAAAACGCCGAACAGAATGCAAAACAGGCGGTTGCGCGCGTAAATCGGCACTTAGCCGATTTTGAGCGCATCCGGCGTTTCAAGATACTCGACCGCGAGTTCTCCATTGAGCATGGAGAACTAACTCCGACGATGAAAATCCGCCGAGCGCGTGTGCTGGAAAATCATAAAGCTCTTGTAAGCGAGCTTTACTTAGGGCGGGACGGGGCCGAATAAGTGCCGGTCCGGCTGGAACCCGTTTTCCGCGACCGCATCTGGGGCCGCGAGGATCTTCGGCCGTTATTCCCGGACGCGCCGCAAGGCCGGCGCATCGGCGAAGTTTGGTTCGAGCCGAAAACTCCGCACGGATTGCTGGTGAAGTTTCTGTTTACCAGCGAGCGGCTTTCGGTGCAAGTGCATCCGGATGACGACTACGCAAGACGCCGGCATAATAGCTTGGGGAAAACCGAAGCCTGGTATGTGCTCGACGCGCAGTCGCCGGGCGAACTCGCGGTGGGTTTTCGCGAACCGCTCACACCCGAGCGCCTGCGCGAAGCGGCGCAATCCGGAGAAATTGAACAGCTTCTCGACTGGCGCAAAGTAAGCCCCGGCGATCTGGTTTTTGTGCCCGCGGGAACCGTTCATGCGATCGGCGCCGGTCTGACCATCTGCGAAATTCAAGAAAACTCGGACATCACATACCGCCTGTATGATTACGGCCGTGGCCGCGAGTTGCACTTGGACGACGGTCTGGCGGTTTCCGATCGTGGGCCGCACACCGCAGTGGCGCACAGTGTTGCCCTCGGGGATGGGCGCGAAGAATTGCTCGCCTGCTCGCATTTTCGCATCGAGCGCTTGCGTCCGCAAGCCACATTACACTTCGAGACCGCGACGTATGACCGCACACTTATCTGCATGAGTGGAACGGAAGCCGGCACTGCGTGGCTCATCCCGGCCGGCGATGCGTCGTTTTCGGTTAAGGGAACCGATTCTGAGTGGCTTTTGGCGTGCGGCGGAGGAAATCCGTGACAGTGCTCCAAAGCTACTATAAGAAAAGGAGCGTAGGAAATATGGCGAACACCGATAGCTATATCGACTGGACCGGCTGCGAACTGGTCGAACGAATTCCCGGTAAGGTCTCGGGCCGCCCCGTTGTGCGTGGCACCCGCATTCTGGCGGACACCATTGTGCAGGACGCCGAGCTCGGCTCTTCCCAGGAAGAAATCCACGAGAACTATCCCGACCTGCCGCTGGCCACGATTCAGCAGCTTATTGCTTTTGCCAGTTCAAGCCGCGCGGAACTTCGCGCATCGTGAAGGTCTTGTTGGACCACAATGTGCCTCACAAATTGAGGACCAGCCTCCTCTTGCTCTGTAAGCACGAAATTGTCACGGCCTCCTACATGAAGTGGGGCGAGTTTAAAAACGGAGAACTGCTGCGCATGGCGGAAGCCGACGGGTTTCAGGTTTTTGTTACTGGCGATCAAACCCATGTTTTTGGAGCAGAACCTCGCCAAACAGCAGTTGGCGATTGTCGCTCTCTCAACCAACAATTGGCCCATCCTCAAAAAGCACATCTCGCAAGTTCTCGCTGCAATTGATAGCTCCGTTCCCGCTTCGCTTCAGGTTGTGGAATGCGGCTCATTCAGCCGCAAAAAAATGCCCGAGCGGTGATCTCATTGCGGCCGCGCTGCGTAGTCGAGTTACCTAAGGAGCGCCCGCAAGAGCAAGCCCACTTTCGTGTGCGTCGGCACGTTGATGCGCCGGCTCAGCACGGAATAATTCTCCCGTTCGATGCGCGACAACAACCGCTGATAAATTTCGCGTAGCGCCCAAAGGGAGCGGCGGCTCACTGGAGAAATAAGCTCGCTAAGCCCCGCCGACTCTTCATAGAAGCCGCGGGCGCGCGCGGCTTCGAAGCGCATCAACTCGCGAAAGCGGTCGTCTTCCATCCCTGTCCGTAATTGTTCGGCAGTTACGCCAAAGCGTTCGAGGTCTTCCTGCGGCAGATAGATGCGGCCGAGCGCGGCGTCCTCGCGCACGTCGCGCAGAATATTTGTAAGTTGGAAAGCGATGCCGCACTTCTCGGCCAGTTTCAGCGCGCGGACGGAATCGAAGCCGAAGACATAAATAATGGTCAAGCCGACAACGGACGCGACGTGATAGCAGTAATCGTATAACTCCTCAAACGTTTGTAACCGGCGCGGTTCGAGATCGGAGGCGACTCCCTCGATCATTTCGTAAAAGAAGCGATGCGGAATTGAGTAGCGCTTTACCGCATCGTGAAAGGCAGGCCAAATCGGGCTCCCCGAGAACCTGCCTCGAAGCGCGCGATCCAGCTCTATACGCCAGATCGCGATTTCGCGCCGAAGCACGAGCTTATCCTTATGGGCAGGGTCGTCGCTCAAATCGTCGCAGCGGCGCATGAATGCGTAGATGGCGCACATGGCGTCGCGCTGTTGCCTTTCTAGCAACAAGAACGAATAATAAAAATTTTTCGCCCGCTTGCGTGCAATCCCACGGCAATAGCGATACGACTCGGCGGCCGAATACGTATCGGCTACTGGAGCAACCGCGGCAGGCATCTTAGCAGGATAGCAGCGCGCTCCACCTTCGATATGTGCGGGCGGCGCTTCAGGACGTTATAGTTTTGCATGCGGATCTTTTCGAGAATCTTCATTCCTCCCCGGCTGAATAGTTCGAGATCGAGTGCAAGCCGGCGATCCACTGTTGCGACTAACGGCAATCCTCTTTGAAAAAGATTTCCGGCGACCTCTACCGCCTCCCGCATGGCAAGCTCGAAGTTTTGATTGTATTCGAGCGCAAAGAGCTGTTCGACGGAATAGCCATGCCGCGCCAGCAGGTCCAGCGGGAGATACACGCGGTCCTTTTGCAGATCGACCGTGACATCTTGCCAGAAATTCGCAAGTTGTAAGGCGGTGCAGGTGTAATCGGAGAGCCGCTGGCGTTCGGCATCGCGGTAGCCGCAGAGATAAAGCACCAGATGGCCGACGGGATTGGCGGAATTGGTGCAGTAGCCAAAGACTTCTTCGAAATTGCGATAGCGCGTGACGGTTTGATCCTGTTCGAAAGCACAGATGAGGCGATCGAACGGCTCGATGGGAATCTCGAACTGCCGAACCGTTCTTCTAAGCGCGACAAAGACCGGATGTGCCGCTTCGCCGCGATACATGGCTTCGAGTTCGGTGCGCCACCAGGAGAGCAGGCGCAAACTCTCGGCCGGATCGCCGATCTCGTCGCCAAGATCATCGGCCCAGCGGCAATAGGCATATATGTTGTAGAAATCCTGGTGCAGCCGTTTCGGGAGCAGAAAGCTCGCGACATGGAAATTTTCGTAGTGGTGCGTCGCGAGCCAGCGCGTGTAGGCAAGCGCTTCCGACTCCGAATAAGCGATCTCGGGAACCGCCGCGCGGAGAAATTCTTTCGGCTGTAAAAGTGCGACCGGCACGCCTGCTCTCATTGTCTACGAAACCGCTTGCTGGCGCGCGCGCCTCGGAAACTACGGTACGATGGCGGTCTTGATCCGGTGGTTGGCGCCATTGGCCATTTCCTTGAGCACGCGCGGCAGCTCGGCGAGCGGCTCTTCGGTCGTCACGAAATGGCGGGCGCCCGCTTCGCCGCGCGATACCATCTCGAGAGCACGGCGGATGTAGGCGGGCGTGTGATGGAAGCTCGCTTTGCAGGCGATTTCGGAATAATGGAGCAGGCTGCTATCGAGTCCGACCTTTGCGCCCGCGGGGCAGCCTCCGAAGAAATTGACCACACCGCCTTTGCGCGCCAGTTCGAGCGCCAGTTCCCAGGTCTCCGGCCGGCCGATGGCTTCAATCACGACGTCGGCGCCGCGACCGCAGGTGCGCCTGCGAACTTCCGCCGCAATCGCCTCGGGCTCACTCATTGAAACGCTCTCGTCGGCGCCGAGCCGCATGGCGCGGTCGATCTGCTCCGGCCGCCGAGCGATTGCGATGACGCGCGCGCCAAAGGTAGATTTCGCCACCCGAACCAGCATCAAGCCGATTGGGCCCAGTCCCATAACGGCGACGGTATCCCCCGCACGCACGCCGCTTTCTTCCAAACCGCGCAGCACGCAGGCGAGCGGCTCGACGAGTGCTGCGTCGCGATACTCGACGCCCGCCGGAATCGGATACGTGTTTTTTTCGACAATGCGGGCGGGCACGCGTATAAATTCGGCGTAAGCGCCGTTGTTGAAGAGCAGATCCTCGCAGAGATTCTGCTGGCCGCGCAGGCAGAAGAAGCAAGCATCGCAAGGGGCGGAATTGGCGGCGACCACGCGCTCGCCCGCGCGGAATTTTGTGACCTGCTCGCCGGCCGCGATGACGTCGCCCGCCACTTCGTGACCGAATAGCGCGGGCGGCTGAATCATTCTGGCGTGATAACCGCGGCGAAAGACTTTCACGTCAGTCCCGCAGGTGAGCGCAACGCGCACACGCACCAGCAGATCGCCCGGCCCGATCGCGGGAATGGGAACCGACTCCAGCCGCACATCCTCCTTGCCGTAGAGAACT
>DASVGP010000180.1:0-2309 GCA_036379475.1 Bryobacteraceae bacterium
AGCTGTGCGTAGAAGGTTGTCATCAGATGCGCGGTCGCCTGATCTTCGACTTTCCACAGCGTCGCCACAACGCTCTGCGCTCCCGCGTCGAGGAACGCATTTTCGATATCGGCAACCCCTTCCTCGCCGACCGGCCCCACGCCGGTGTCACAGGCGGATAGTGTGACCAGGTTGGCGTTCAGATGCAGATTCCGAATCTCGCGCACCTCAAGCAGGCCGTCATCGACTGGCGGACGTTCCGGCGCGAAGATCAGCGCGGAACGGGCCGGAAACTCCGGGTTCACGTAGCCGTGGAGGGCCAGATCCATGACGCTGTAGCGGGCAAGCGGAAGATGTTTGAAGTCTGTCTCAGTCGCCTGCGCCCCCAGAAGAAGAGTGTCCGGCTGGGGAAGGTCTTTGGCAATCGTCTCGACCTCATACCGGCTCTCCGGCAGGGCCACAAGTTCGCTCCGCTCCGGACCGGTAATGGTCCGCCGGACGCTGGCGAGCAGCGTGGTCTTTGGGGAATGACTGATCCAGGCCGCGACCCCCAAATAGGCCAGATTGTCCTCTCGTACCGAATTCTCACGATGCCTCAGAATATCGAGCACGGTTCCCGATGGAACCACCGTTACCCGGTGAGACTCCAGAAGATAATGGCCGTCATTCACCAAGGCCGAAAAGGGCAACAGATCGAGTTTCCCGTCCGGCACGACGATCAACGCCTGTTTCTCGCGTATCTCTGGAATCCCGCCCAGGAGTTCGTCAAACAGCCGCTGACCCAGCGCCGGGTCGGCTTGCTGCCGTATCAGCTCGAAGCGATACTTCCTCGCATCCTGATTGAGAATGCTTTTAGATGGCAACGTATAGCAGTGGAGCGTGTCCCGTGTGATTGCGAGCACATAGGATTGCGGGTTGGCCAGCACATATTCGAGGAACACTTCCGAGGCGTTGAGATCGCCTTCGAGACGCGCAACGGCGACGGGTTTCGGCGGCGCACTATCCGCTGGAATACTGGGGTTCAGTTGCTGCTCCGCTCCATAGATCGCGTGGAGGATTCGGCCTCTTGCCGCGGCATTATCGGTATTGAGCAGCGCAACATTCAACGCCGTCAAATGCCGCTCCACCGGGTTCGGCTCATGCGGCGCGACGACGGCATGGTCCGTCAGCGCCTGGGCTTCCACCCGCCCCCGCGCCCGCTCAATCGCCCGGAAAGCGTCGGCCAGTCTGCCCTGGCGGGCAAGAGAGGCAAAGTATCCCGCATACACCTCGCTCAGATCGTTCAACAGGTGACGCTCGATGGAGGGTGTCGGCGCTTTGCTCAGAAGCGCGTCCAGCATGTCCGCGCTCTTCTCGTAGAGAGAATTCGATGCCTTGAAATCTCCGAGCCTGGCCATGATCCGTGCCTTGAGCGCCAGATCCCTCGGAACGAAGTACATCTCGTCGGGAATCCGCTCATTCGCCTGAATCGCTTCATTCACCGCGTTGAGCGCTGGCTTCGGATTTCCCTGATGCAGATAGGCTTCCGCCAGCAGCCCCTCCACCTGCGTCAGTCCCCGCCAATAGGAGAGTTGCTTCGCATAGCGGGCGGACTCGATCAGATCGGAGATCGCCGGGTTCCACTTACCGGTGTTTTCATAGACCGCGGCTCTTACCTGATACAACTCGTAGAGATGCCCGGCGAGGTGGTAGCGGGACACCTTTTGCAGTTCCGCCGCGGCCAGAGCCAGCGCTTCCTTGTTTCTGCCCAGCCCACTGAGAGCTTCGATCTTCGCCGTGATGGCAATGGACGGATACGCGGCGCCAGGCGTGTCTCTTGCCACCCGGATTGCTTCATTGAGCGGGTCGAGCGCTTCCTGATACTTGTGCAACTCCACCAAGCCCGCGCCGTACACGCTGGCGTATCGAATGTGCGCGGCGGGGTCGGCAACCCTGGCCACCATCCATGCCCGCACCACGTCCTTCTTTGCCGTTCCAATGTCGCCGAGCAGGAAGGCCGCGATTCCCTGCTCGCCAACCGCGCGCGAGGCCAGCAGAAAATGGTGTTGTTGAAGGGCCAGCGCCTCAACCATTGTCCAAGTCTTGCGCGCCATCCCCGCGTCGTAATTGGTTTCAAGCATCCCGAGAATGGTCAGGATGCGAAGCCGCGTTTCGGGGTCATGCGCTTCCGGCAGTGCCAGGTCATGGCGAAGCAAGGCAATCTGAGCGGGGATTGTGACTGAGGATTCACTCTCCGCAGGCATCTCGCTGACCTGGGCGTAGAGGGCTTTCGATAGTTTGCCCCGCTGCCGAAACTCCATCTCCGCCTGGTGATAGAGGGGGCCCGCCGC
>DASVGP010000181.1:0-9621 GCA_036379475.1 Bryobacteraceae bacterium
ATCAACAAGATAGGTGTGCGAGGGAGTCGCGCGTCATTCTTTCTGAGTTGCCCGAAGCTTTTCGGCATGCAGTCGAGTCGATGGGAACGCTCCTGTCTTTTGGAGACGGCTTTGCATCTTGCATTTGGGGCTGCCATGGAAAAGAGCACGTCATCGAGAACTTGGTAGGCCGGGCTGTAAGCAATGCTCGTGCTGCATTTCGGCTGATCGAGTTTGGGCACTACGACGAAGCACTTTCGCTAATTAGAAACATCGCCGAGATCGCTAATATTATGTGGCTGTTCTACAATCAGCCTGCTCACATCCGTTCATGGCTGGACTTGCCCGAAGCGGAACGCAACCGAGAATACTCCGCGGTGAAGGTGCGATTAAAACTGGAGTCAATCGGCGCCACGATCCCTTGCGACAGGGATGAGTATCGCGATCTTTGTAGGGCAGCTGTACATCCCGATCCTCAAGTTAGGCCTCAGGCTCACAACCAGAACGCAATACCGACAACCGGCGGCTACTTTCAGGAACGCGCATACGTTGATTGTGTTAGCAAGCTGGCATCGAGTCTTGCTTCTGCTATCGGGCCAGCCGCCAAGGTAGCACTACTGTCCAAAGAGATTGCGGAGCACATCGTGAGTACCTGCGTTAGCCTCCTACATGCGACTCCCACCTTTTCCACGCAGCTGGAAGAAATCTCCGGCTGTTCGAAACGCCTCCTGGATCTTACATTAGCCGTAGACAAGAACGTCCGCATGAAGGAATGACGACGGTTTTGGGGATCGCTGGATCAAGTGAGGGACGGTCGGCAACCCGGAAACAAGCCCTGGGAATGCGAACGGAACGTCGTAGACCACGATGCGTTTCGGCGGTGAAAGAGCGCTTCAGGTAAATAGTCAGCCGCCGCGGAAATCCCCACCGCTATTCGCGATCAGTATGCTCGTATGTGCGGGTAATCAGTTCGCCTGAAACTGCATCTCCGAGGATCGCGTTCATGAAATCGAATTTAGAGGCGCTATGGTCGCGTCGTCTTTTTCTCAAGACCTGCGGCACGGCTGCGGGTGCTTCCGCGTTGGCTAGGGCGCTCGAAGCCAGTACACACAGGTCTTTTCCCGATCTTGTTCATAGCGCTAATCCCCTCGTCGGCACGGGCTGGCGCGGACACATGTTCCCGGGCGCTGTGGTACCGTTCGGCCTGGTCCAGCTCAGTCCCGATACTAGCGGGCCGCCGGATGTCAACTGGAACATCCAAGGTAACTGGTATGAGTGGCAGCACTGCTCCGGCTATAACTATCGCGACAACATCATCAACGGTTTCAGCCACACGCACCTCCAGGGAACTGGCGGCATCGACCTCGGCGATGTGCTCGTAATGCCTTTGATCGAGGGCAAAAACTGGTCGTGGCAAACCGGCAAGGTCGAGGTCCTTACCGAGATGCAGATCGAAGCGCTCGGGCCGAACTCCGGTATCGTCTTCAGTCCTGCGGAGTTGGGCTACCGGTCGTTCTTTTCCCACGATAGCGAGGTCGCCCGCCCCGGCTATTACAAGGTTCACCTCGACACTCTGGGTGGTGGAAGCGGAACTCACGGCCGCGACGCGCTGCGGCATGCACCGCTACAGGTATCCATCTTCTCCTCCGCAGCAAGGTTTGATGGTGGATCTCGCCCAGGGCCTCAACTGCCGTGTCTATGCCGCGGAACTTACTGTCGAAAGCCCTGGCCGCATTTCGGGCCGCCGCGCCACGCACGGCTGGGCGCGCGATCGCGACATCTATTTTGTCCTTGAGCTTTCTCAGCCCGCGGCATCGCTGGAAGTAAGCGTCGATGGCGCCGTTTCCAAAGCCGTTGCAGGCGCCCATTTCACGGGCGCTGAGATCAAAGCAATCTTCACGCATCAGCCGAATGCCGCTCCGCTCGTGATCCGTGTGGGCGTTTCCGCTGTGAGCCCGGAAGGAGCGGCCAGGAATCTTCGAAGCGAAATTCCCTCGTGGGACTTCGACGATGTGGTTCGCCAGTCCACCAAAGCATGGTCCGATGCGCTTTCCGCGATTGAAGCCGAATTCTCAAGCCGCGAACTCATGGAGACCTTTGCTTCCGATGCCTATCACTCCTTCGTTGCGCCCGCGACCTTTAACGATGTTGACGGAAGCTATCGGGGGCAGGATCATCAAAACCATTCCAATCCCGGCTTTACGAAGTACACCACGCTTTCCATCTGGGACATCTATCGCGGCGAGTTCCCGTTCCTGATGCTCACGCAGCCGCAGCGCATTAATGATATTGTCCGCACTCTTGTCCTCGACTACGAGCAACTCGGCCAGCATTCGCTGCCCATGTGGCCGCTATGGGGGAATGAGACCTGGAGCATGATCGGCTTTCATGCCGCCGGCATGATTCTCGGAGCATACACGCGCGGCTTCCGCGGCTTCGATATCGAAGCCGCCTATGCGGCCATTCGCGACACCGCGCTCAACGGAGCGGAGGCCCATGGGAACCGGGAGCTGCAGGCCATGTTCCGCAAGTATGGCTATGTCCCTGCGGACCTCCACGCCGGCAGCGTCTCCTCGACGCTCGATCTGGCCTACGATTATTGGTGCGCCGGCGCAATGGCGCAGCTTCTCGGCAAATCCGAGGACGCAGCCCTGTTCTTCCGTTTGAGCCGGAATTACAAGAACGTCTTCAACCCTACAACCGGCTTCATGCAAGCCAAAGACAGTAACGGCAAGTGGCGCACTCCCTTTCGCCCCGACCAGGAAACAAACGACTACGTCGAAACCGACGCGTGGCAGGCCAGTTTTAGCGTTCCGCACGATGTGCCGGGACTCATTCGTCTTTACGGGGGCGACGAAACATTTATCGCTAAGCTCGACGGCCTTTTCACTGCAACTTCCTTTGTGGTTGACGCTCGGCCCGACATCACCGGCATGGTTGGCCAGGATGCCCAGGGCAACGAGCCCAGCAATCACAACCCTTATCTCTTCTCGTTCGCGGGCGCACCGTGGAAGACGCAGTACTGGTCGCGTAAAGTCGCCGCACTCTACAACAACACCCCCAGAGGCATTCCGGGCAACGACGATTGCGGGCAGCTTGCAAGCTGGTTTGTCTTCGCCGCATTGGGCTTTTATCCGGTCAACGCCGCCAATGGCGTCTACGTCCTCGGGAGCCCTCTGGTCGAACGTGCGGTCATTCACAACCGCGCCCAAAAGACGCAATTTGCGATCGTCGCTGAAAACAATTCGAAAGAAAATCTGTACATCCAGCGTGCCTGGCTGAACGGCAAAGAATGGCACCGTTCGTGGCTGACGCATCGGCAGATCACCGAAGGCGGCGAATTGCATCTCCAGATGGGACCAATGCCGAACAAGCAGTGGGGCGCCGCGCCTGAAGACCGTCCGCCATCAGGATTGCTGGCCTGATTGAGGGAGGTCTACAGGCCAAACCGGAGCGTTACTCTGAACCACTTCTGAGCGGGCGGGCTTAGGCGCAATACAGGGCCGCAACCTCGTAATCGGCAACTTGGGGTATCGTGAAATCCACTGTGCCTCCCTCTATTTTCAGCGGCAGCTCCGCCTCGGAGCGGAGCAGTTCCCCGCGAATCACGCGCCTCTGGTTCGGCACTCGGAAACGGATCACTTCAGGCCCAATCGCATGAAATTTCCGAATCCATCCCTTGTGCGCGGCCGGATTCGTGTAATTCAGCACGTGAACGGCGAACCCCGGCTCTGTCTCCCAGGCAAATGTCTCGATCAGGCCGGGCCCATCAATCCGCACCGGCTGATCGTTACCCGAAATCCACTTCACGCAGTTCCTTAACAGCAAACTTAAATCACTATGACCCGAACGCCACAGTGTGCTGTCGACATTCCCCGGGACGAAAATAAGCCGGCTCCGGCCTTTTTGCCGAACCACGATAGCCGGTTCGTTTGTATTTGAAGGATTGGGGTAGGACAGTTCCGGCGGATAAGCTACCGATCCAGGCACGACCGTCAAAACAGGTGCTTCGACGGGTGCGATGGGCGCGCGGTGTTGGGCTCCGGCAATCCAATCCGTATTCTTGAATCCTTGCAGCAGCTCGTGCTGCCGTTCAATCCGAGCGCAATATGCGTTTCCGTTTGTGCCGATAACAGCGCCCTTTCTTCGAATCCCAAACACCTCCGCTAGTCCGAAATCCGAGCGCTTTCGATTGCGCTCATCGTACATACTCGTTTCGAACGTCGCCAAGAGCGATCCGCCTCTATTTACGAAATCGGCAATTTGCTCGCATTGACGGTCGCTCAGCAAGGCTGTATTGGGCAAAATCAAAGCCTTGTATTTCCGTAACTCATCACGGGACAGTTTTTCTTCGTGTACGAAGTCAAATAGAAAACGGCCTTCCAGTAATGCCCAATAAAGTCCGTTCATTGAATCGCCGACTTTCATGCCGGGCGGCGCCTGATAGAACAGATTCGTACGTTGCCCCATTACGACGCCAATTTCGGCGATGCTTCCTTTGTTGCGGAAATGCGGATCGTGCTTTGCGGTCCATTGAAAAAAATCGCGTGCCGGCCCGAGTACCCTTCGGTCTTCACCCAATCCCTTCTCAGCTCCGATGATGTGATGATATGGAACCATGCCGCTCGCCACCGTCTCGTTGAACCACATGCGCTGTTCTGGTTCGGCCTTGGCGACATATCGCCAACGAACGGGCCCTGTAGACCATCCGCCCGTAACATTGGTGGCCATCTTTCCGTTTTGCACGGCGCGACAAACGCGGCCTTGCGAAGCGCACGCCCAAATCGGCGTATTATCTCCGCCCCGTCCCTGGTTGTCGCATTGAAACCATTCGCAGAGCTCGCCCAGTGCAACCAAATTTGCCGACGAATGAATACCGCCGCCTAAATTCGCGAAGTAGAAGTTCGCCTGGCGCTTCTCTTTGGCAATTGCGTCGTAGAGCTTCCATAAGTAGATAGTCCGTTCATTGAAGCGATCCCAGTACTCAATCGTTCCTGGCCTGGGGAGCTGCGCGCATACACGACAGTGGCAATCCGGCAATCGTCCCAAAGGAGGCCACGCATTCGTGAATAGGGCATCCACATCATAAAGCGAGTTCACTTCGCGCATGATGGCCGGCAGATAATCCGTCATGTACGTGCTGAACATGCATGTGCGGAACAGCCGCGGATCTTCGGTGTGGGCAATCGGCTGTCCTTGTGCGTTGCGCTGGAACCACTCCGGATGCGCTTGCACGGCATCTTCCCAGTTCAGATCGGGACTTGTGCGGCCAACCACATGCAGCCCCCGTTTTTTCGCCGCTGCGCAACACTCGCCAAAGAAATCTTTGGTCCCGAGATACTTGCCCTTGCGATGGAAAGGTACTTTGGTTTGATAAAAGGCCAGAATGCCGGTCACGCTGACCAGAACAGCATCGACTTTCAAGCTAGCCCAATAGTCTGCCCATGCCTCGACGTCCATCTCCACCGGGTCGTGTTCGGTCATGTTGAGCTGGCCCACACGACGGATGCGCCGCTGCCATCCCACATCGCCTTGGGTTGCAAAAGCGGACCCCGCCAGTCCGGCTGCAGCAGGAATGCTCAGAAATTCACGCCGGTTGAAATCTGTCACTGCATGCCCGCCAATCTGTTCTGGCATTGGTCGAACGATGAACCGCAATTCGTTCTCATGGGCTCCAGTCTATAAAAAGACAGTTGCGGCTCATCAATATGTCTGGTCGAGCCTTCTCGATCGGGATCTAACTTATCCCAGCCATGGACTCGCGCCTGAGACTGCGCACCTCGATTGCTGCTTCTGAACCTGAGCTGCCTGGACCAGCCCGACAGTTACAAATGACGTCAACTTCAGAACAGGTCGCCGACTGGCGGAAATGTCAGGATGAGGCTCAGGGCCAGTAGCGCGAAAGCGATCGCGATCATACGCCCTGCAGCAACTGTCTTTGCTTTCCAACTCCACGCCAATATCCCCCAAGTGACGAGCCAAACAACAATGGCAACCGTGGTTACGCCTGAGAGAGGCCCTGTCGGTTTGTAGAAAACAAGGCTGGCCTGGATGAACGCCGATTTATCGCCGAGGATGGCCAGGAGTGACAGAACAAAGCAGCCGACCCCAGCCGATAATATGGCGGCTGCGCCGGAACCGTTTGTGATGGCCGGAGTGTCAGGTAACACCGCGTTGGACGGCTTCTTCATTTCGGTTTTCGCCAAGATTTCGCTTCTCCTCAACTCACTTGGATCGTGCTGCCCCCTCGAACCGGTGCGTGGTCGTCGATCTCTGCGCCGAAGAAACCTGCAACCCCCGCAGCAACAAGGGAAGCCAGGGCAAAGACGAGTACCGCCGCCCGGAGTTGGCGATGATTTCTAAGATCCCGGCCATACCTGATGAAAACGAATGCCACCATAGTGATCGAGATGGGAGCGAACCAGGCAACGTGCTCCTTCCACTCCATCCCAAGCGAGTGCCAGCCGATTGTGGCAGGGCTGGACATCAGCAGGCGTTGCGGAAACATCGCGAGATCAACCGTTCCCGGCGGAGGCGTCGCGCGATACCAGGGATAAATGGCATAAGCCCCGCTGAGTACAGCGACCCATGCGAGCACAACCATCGCGATCAGGTAAATACGCACGAAGCGCTCCTGACCGGGTGTGGCTTTAGGTGGAGTAGAGGGGGCCGTGAGTTGATAAAGCCCGACCAGCGCGCCAGAACATGCCAGTAAATAGAGCCCACCGAATCCCATGCCATGAATCAATGTCCATAGCGCGCGTGCCGTAATTTCCATTAGCCGTCGTCCTTCCCGCGAATCAGCAGTGGATCAGCCCCAGGCCGCAGGTCACTGCAATCCCCTTCCGTTCATCGGCCGAAATGCCGGTATGTTCATGGGGCCCGGAAACCGGGCGCTGCTTGAGTCCGATTTCTTCTTGTCTTCTTTTCTCCATGTCCACTACATGCCGATGTAGGCATACCGTTCGGTTTGGCCCGCTACGGAATGGCCATAGCAAAACAAAAACTGCTCGCCTGGATGATGTTTGAAGTGATAGTAGCCCCCAAAGTCGATCATTGTCGAAGCTTCGGTTTGCGGCGTGGCGTAACCTTCGTGGGAAAAGACTTCGCCTCCGAGTTCGAATCGCTCGCCGAAGCTATATTTCAGGAGGAACCCACCGTAGGGGAAGTTGCGGTGCTGGTCTTGGAGTGACCGATATTTTTTTGGAGCCAGAGGGGAACTTTGTACCAGACCTTTCCCCACGCCGAGTCCTTTGTCGTAATTACCGGTCGGTATCAGGAACAGCATAGGCAAGGGTATTTGCACCCGTTCGCTGTGCGCTTGTCTCGAGCACGTATCAACCAGATAAATGACATTAGGATCGGTCGCGCCCCGCACCCGCGAGGTTTTTTGCTAAATGGTGATCTATAGAGAAAGGTCCCGATCCCACGATTAACAGAAATAGCAGGCCCATCAACATCGAATAGTCGGCACGCGCTTCATGCGCCATGCCCCACAGGTTGCCCGCAAACAGTATCGGCACCTTGGTGGAAGCGATAGCAACCGAAATCACTGCTAGAAGCGGAAAAACCGCCAGTCGGCTCAGCAATCCTAATACGAGAAGTGATCCGCAAAGGATTTCGATAGCACCCACAAATGGCGCCATTAGCTGCGGAGCAGGAATACCGATTTTGAGAAAGCGCCCGGGCCCGAGGCTTGCTGGAAACAGGAACTTCTGAATGCCCTCTGATAGAAAGACCAACCCAACCAAAAGCCTGATCAAGAAGGTAGCTTTAGGCCCAGTGGAAACGAGGATCCGCTGATAAAATGGCATCGCCAATTGACGAGTCCCTTTCAGAGCAATTCACTATACCATGCGTCGTAATCGGATCTCGACATCGAAACCAGAGCAAGAAGACCCGGCGGCCGATCGCGACTTGTATTCAGGGCTGATCAGGCTCCATGTCCTGCACCATGCCGTAGAGGGTCCGATCTTCGGTCTCGGAATGATCGAGGAATTGGCGCGTCATGGATATCAGGAGGACCATGAAAGCCACTGTAGCGCTTGGCGCAAAGGACGAGACCACTTCCTGGGAGGAATATTTTAAAAATCAAAACAAGCTTCTATCCAAGTTCGTGCATCCACAGCTCTCTCGGTTGCTCTGCCTCTGCCTAGAAAAGAACTTTCGCGATCCAGAAGCAGTTCGTCGAAGCTGGCGAGGAATACGCCAAGCAAGGACTTTAAACCCTGCATGGATCTTTTCTGAAGGCCCTCCACGACAAATATGAGCCAGTAGTGATTCAGACTGAACGCAGTTTACGGTCGCAAGGCAGACGTCTGCCCGGGCGCGCTCACTTCCTGCAGGACGCGTAAGCTACCTTCCCATTCTGATGGCACTTTGCACGGGAATGCGCCGCGGCGAAATTCTCGGGCTCCGTTGGACCGATATGGACTTTGAAAATTCGCGCCTGACCATGAATCAGGCCCTCGGTCAAACCCGCAAATACGGGCTGAAGTTCAAGCCGACGAAAAACAAGAAATCGCATCGCACGATTGCATTGCCGGCCTGCCTTGTCGCCGCCCTGATGGACCATCGAGCAACTCAGGACAAGATCAGAAAAATGTTCGGGCCGGAATGACTCTCGCATTTGCACAGCGCCGGAAATGCCTTGATTTCGTCCTTGGCTACGATTGAGCTAAGTCCTTTGTTTTCTGGCGGTGAGGGTGGGATTCGAACCCACGGAAGAGTCACCCCTTCAACGGTTTTCGAGAGCGTCGCGAGGTATTTTAGCCTGTGCCGCCGATATTCGTTTTGCCCTTGTAATTCAACGATTTCCGGGCGATTTCGTTCTTCCTCTTCTCGCCTAAAATCACCCGAATTTCTTCCGCGCATTTGCACAGACATTTGCACGGGAAGCATCGCTGGGCACCGTCCTGGTGCCCAGCTCAAACCCCAAAGGAGTTCCATTTCATGAAAAACAAGCTAGGTCGTATTGTCCCCAAAGTTGTCGAATGGGGGCTAGTCGTCGGTCTCACCGCCTCGCTTGCCCTCGCCCAAACCAGTTCGTTCGGCCAAGCGGCGCAAGGAATCGCCACCGAGATGATCGCCATCGCCAAATGGGTTGGCATCATCCTCTGCATCATTTGCGGGATCGGCCTGATGGCCGGCGGCCCTGGCACGATCGCCAAGGTTTCCGGCCTCGTACTCGGGCTGATTTTCGCTTTGTTCGCGGCACCCATTGTCACTTGGGTACAAGCGCTCTAGGAGATGCAGATGAGCAGGCCCGCCGCAAAAGCCTTAAATAAGCCGCTGCTGATCGTCGGTATCGACCGGCGATTGGCGGGCTTGGCATTTCTCCTCTCCGTGATCGTTGGCGCGAACGATGGCGGTTCGAAGATCGCGGCTCTCATCCTATTCGCCGCATTATGCGCTGTCGGCCGGAAGCTGACGCGCAAAGACGCCAACATCTTCCTCGTGCTGAACCAGGCCCGCAAGCGGAGAGCTCTCTATGACCCAATGAAGCGCGAGTGGTTCCGGTTCTTGATCGTGCGGAGGACTCAGCCATGGTGAAGCTGAAAAAGTTTCTGAAGCCGTATCGGCAGGCCGGCGCCTTCCATTCGTTACTCGCGCCGCATCGCTTCATCGATGACCACGTATTCC
>DASVGP010000182.1:0-7007 GCA_036379475.1 Bryobacteraceae bacterium
CATATAAAAGATTTATGCTTTTATTCCCTTGCATAAAAATTTCTTTTAGGTAAACTAGGGATATACGCATCTGAACGGTTGCAACCAGCTTCGTTCAGTCGTCGTCGTGAAAAGCAGGCAGCACCAACTTGCAGCGCTTCACGAACGGAATCAAGGGCCACCGGCAGGCAACCGAACCGGCCAGGTGGCTCTTCTTCTAATTAGGAGTTCCTACGCATGTCATCCAACCTTCTTTCGGGAGCCAAAATCCTGTTGAATTGCCTGGAGCGGGAGAACGTCCAGTGCATCTTCGGTTATCCCGGCGGCGCCACGCTGCCACTTTACGATGCGCTGTACGATCACGCGGTTCGCCATGTCCTGGTGCGTCATGAGCAGAACGCAGCCTTCGCCGCCGAAGGCTATGCGCGCACTACGGGCCGCGTCGGCGTCTGTTGCGCCACCTCCGGGCCAGGCGCGACCAATCTGGTCACGGGCCTTGCGGACGCCATGATGGACTCCATTCCCATCGTCGCCATCACCGGCCAGGTTTCGACCAAGCTGATGGGTAGCGATGCCTTTCAGGAAGCCGACACCTTCGGCATCACGCGTTCCACGACCAAACATAACTATCTGGTGAAAAGCGTCCAGGACCTGCCGCAAGTGATTCACGAGGCGTTTTATGTCGCCGCTTCGGGCCGCCCCGGGCCGGTGCTCGTGGACGTCGCCAAAGACGTGCTTCAAAGCCAGTCGCACTACACGCCGGTCACCGAGGTTCATCTGCCGGGCTATCGCGTCTTCAACGAAGGCCATGGCGGGCAGATCCGCCGCGCTGCGCAGATGATGTGGGATGCGGAGCGGCCCTTTATTTATGCCGGCGGCGGCATCGTCGCGGCCAATGCCTCGGACGAATTGCGTGAGCTCACCGAACTGCTCGATGCACCCGCGGTCTGCACGCTGATGGGCCTCGGCGCGCTCCCGGCCGAACATCCGAATTTCATCAGTATTCCCGGCATGCATGGCAGCTATGCCGCCAATATGGGTATGTCCGGCACCGATCTCATGATCGCGCTCGGCGTGCGTTTCGACGATCGCGTAACCGGACGTTTGTCCTCGTTCGCTCCGCACGCCAAAGTTATCCACGTCGACATCGATCCCTCGGAAATCGGCAAGAACCGCCAGGCGGACTTGCCCATCGTCGGCAACGTAAAGCGCGTGCTGCCGAAGCTGATCGCCGAACTGAAAGATCTCAGCCCCGCGGCGCAAGCGAAGCATCGATCCGCGCGCGAAGCCTGGCGGAAACAGATCCGCGACTGGAAAGCTGAGCATCCGCTGGTTGCCGAAAAGTCGGATAGCGAAATCAAGCCGCAGCACGTCATGGCCGAAATCGACCGGCTCTCGGGCGGTCGCGCCATCGTTGCCGCCGATGTGGGCCAGCACCAGATGTGGGCGGCGCAACTGATTCGCTTCAACGAGCCGCGCCTCTGGATCAACTCCGGCGGCCTGGGCACCATGGGTTTCGGCTTGCCCGCGGCCATCGGTGCGCAGTTCGCGCGGCCCGACAAGCTGGTCTTCGCCGTGCTAGGCGATGGCGGCTTCCAGATGTCGATCCCGGAACTGGCCACCATCGCGAATCACGCGCTGCCGGTAAAGATCGTCGTGGTGAACAATGGCCATCTCGGAATGGTGCGCCAATGGCAGGAGCTGTTTTGCAATAACCGTCTCAGCCAGGTGGCGCTACCTGCGTTTCCAGATGTCGAAAAACTCGCCGGCGCTTACGGCTTCCCGGGCCGCACTGTCGAGCGGGTCGAAGAAATGCCCAAAGCGCTCGAAGATGCCGTCGCCGCTCCGGGTCCGTTCCTGCTCAACATTAAAGTCTCGCCCTTTGAAAACGTGTTTCCGATGGTTCCCGCCGGCGGCGCCATCAACGAAATGGTGCTGCGCCCGCCGCAGCCGGTGGAGGTCTAGGCCATGCAGCAGATCATTTCCTTGCTCATGGAGAACAAGCCCGGCGCGCTCATGCGCGTCACCGGCTTACTCAGCCAGCGCGGCTATAACATCGAAAGCCTGACCGTCGCCCGCACGCTCGATCCGGCGCTTTCGCGCATGACCATTACCGTGGATGTCGAGCCGCAAATCCGCACCCAGGTCATCAAGCAGATGAACAAGCTGATTAATGTTTTGCAGGCGACCGACATGACCGAATCGCCCGCCGTCAATCGCGAACTCGTGCTCATCCGCATCCGCACCAACCAGCAGAGCCGCACCGCCATTCTTAAGGAAGCCGAGATTTTTCAGGCCCGCGTCGTCGATTCGACAACGGAAGGCTTTGCTATCGAAGCCACCGGCGAATCCGAAAAGCTGGAGGAGTTCATCGACGTCATGAGCAGCTATGGCGAAATCGACATCACGCGTTCCGGCGCCGTTTCTATGTCGCTCGAAAGCCGGAAACTCCGCCTCGCGCCTCCGGTTCCGCGCGGCGCCTTCGAAGAAGCACTGGAACTCGAAACGGAACCGCGCGCGTAAGCAAGCGGACTCCAAGCAAGAACGTACAATAATCACTTATGCCAAAAAGATTTTATGAGCAGGACGGGAGCCTGGCCCCGCTGCAAGGAAAAACAGTCGCGATCATCGGCTACGGAAGTCAGGGCCACGCCCACGCCCTGAATCTGCGCGATTCCGGTATCAACGTCGTTGTCGGCCTGCACGCCGCCAGCAAGAGCGCCGAAAAGGCCAAAGCCGCCGGCCTGCGCGTCCTCAGCGTCGCCGATGCCTCCAAAGCCGGCGATGTCGTCATGATGCTCGTGCCGGATCATCTTCAGGCCGACATCTATACCAAAGACATCGCGCCGCACATGTCCAAGGGCAAGACCTTGATGTTCGCGCACGGCTTCAGCATTCATTTCAAAGCCATCCAGCCTCCCGCTGACATCGATGTCTCGATGGTTGCGCCCAAAGCGCCCGGCCATCGCGTTCGCGAGCTGTTCACCGAAGGCGTCGGTGTGCCGGCGCTGGTCGCCGTCGCGCAGGATGCCTCCGGCCACGCGCTCGAACTCGCGCTTGCCTATGCTTCCGCGCTCGGCTGCCTCAAGGCCGGCGTGCTCGAAACCAGTTTCCGCGAAGAAACCGAGACCGATCTTTTCGGCGAGCAGTCGGTGCTCTGCGGCGGCATCAGCGAACTAATCCGCGCTGGCTTCGAAACCCTAACCGAGGCCGGCTACGCGCCCGAAATGGCCTATTTCGAGTGCCTCCACGAAGTGAAGCTCATTGTCGATCTGATCTACGAGGGCGGCCTGAGTTACATGCGCTACTCGGTTTCGGATACCGCCGAATACGGCGACTACACCCGCGGCCCGCGCCTGGTCACCGAGCAAACGCGGGCGGAAATGAAAAAAATCCTGAGCGAGATCCAATCCGGCCAATTCGCAAAAGAATGGCTGGACGAAAACCGCACCGGCCGCAAGCGCTTCCTTGCTATGCGTGGAAAGGCCAAGGATCAGCCCATCGAACGCGTCGGCGCCGAACTCCGCGCCATGATGCCCTTCCTGAAGAAGCGCAAAGAAACCGGCGTCCCCGAAGAAAGCGCCGTCGGCGCCTGAAACCCTGCTCAATTTCCAGCGGTGGTAATCTTCACGATTGAGTGAGGTATCGGATCTTGAGTCATCTTTCCCGGCGTACATTCTTAGAGACATCGCTGGCGGTGGCGTCCAGCGCGGCGCTTTCCGCAGCCAATGAACCGCTTTCCATGAAGAAGGGCGTGCTGATCAGCATGCTGCCCAAGCAGCTAAGCTATCTGGACCGTTTCCGGATGGCTCGCGACGTGGGCTTCGAAGTTCTCCAAGCTGAGACCGCTCCGGATCCGCGCCAGGCCGAGCAGATCAAGACCGCTGCGCAAAAGGCCGGATTGCGCATTGATTCGGTGATGAACATGCTCCATTGGAAATATCCGCTCTCCTCCAGCGATCCGGCTGTTGTCGAAAAGAGCCTCAATGGCATGCGAACTTCCCTGCACAACGCCAAGCTATGGGGTGCTCATTGCGTACTGCTGGTTCCGGCAGTGGTAAACGCGCAGACGAGGTATCGTGAGGCGTGGGAACGTTCGCAAAAGCAGATTCGCAAGCTGATCCCTCTGGCCGAACAACTCAAAGTGACCATCGCGCTCGAAGAAGTCTGGAATAAATTCCTGCTGAGCCCGCTGGAGTTCGCCGCTTACATCGATGAGTTCAAAAGCCCCTGGGTGAAATCTTGGTTCGATGTGGGCAACGTGGTCATCCACGGCTACCCGCAAGATTGGATTCGCACCCTCGGCCCGCGCATTGCGGATGTGCATGTAAAGGGATTCAAACGCACGCGGAACTGCTATCAGTGGGTAAATATCGGCGAAGGCGACATCGACTGGCCGGCGGTGCGCCAAGCCCTCGCCGATATTGGCTATCACGGCACTGTCATTACCGAACTCAAAGGCGGCGATAAAGCCTACTTGCAGGACGTAAGTAATCGCGTCAGTAAGTACGTCCTGGGCGCGTAACCGAGCTGCGACCGCCAGGGAGCGGTTGCCCCGGTCACCTCAGGCGAACTGGTTCAAATCGATCTCGTCATCCCAGTGCTCGCCCGAATTTGCTATGCCTTCATAGGTGACTGGTTCGCCCGTATAAGCAGCTTTGCGCGCCATCATGCAACTGATCGCCGATTCTACGCCCTCCACCGCCTGGTTATGGAAATTCCCGCTCAGGATGCTGTCCACGAAAGACTTCTTCTTTTCCGGGTCCGCTTGCTTCAGAGGATGGTGAGAAACTCCCGCGGCGGAAGAACTCCCGTCTCCCGATTCCGCCCCCTCGGGCGTCCATGTCCACTCCTGCTCTCCGTAAATAGCAACCGGGCCGGCGTAGTGCGCTTCGGAAACGCCTTTAGTGCCAAAAAATCTCCAGCCCACGTCCGACCATCCTTTGTCAAACTGCGTCGAGCCGAACGTCATACTTACGTTATTCGGATACTGGAAAACCACGCTGTAGTTGGTAGACGCATTGCCGGGATCGGGTCGGTATTTACTGCTGGCCGACGCTGTCGCTTTGACCGGAGTCCCCTGCAGAATCCAGTTACACATATCAATCACGTGGATATTCTGCTCGACGATAATGTCGCCCGAGAGAATCCGGTAGTGAACCCAATTGCGGATCTTGCGCTCGTCGAGCGAGACGTTGGACCACGTACGCTTCTGAAGATAGCCGGAGAAATAATGGCCCGCCCCGGAAACGATGTTCCCCAGCGCTCCACCGTGAATCCGTTTGACCTGCTCCACTAATGGCGGCGCGTTGCGAAGTTGGAATCCCACTTCGAGGCTCAACTTTCCTTGCGCCCGCCGTCCCGAGTCCAGCACCCACGTGCAGCCGTGCGGATCCACCGACACCGGCTTCTCACAATAGACGTGCTTGCCCGCAGTCACCACGGCATCCAGATGCTGCGGATGGAAGTACGGCGGCGAGGTAATAACGATCACATCCACTTCCTTCGAATTCGCGATCTGCTCAAACGCCTTCGGCCCGCGAAACATCAGCGATTTCTCGATGGGCGCGAAGCCTTTCTTCTGCTGCAGATTGTCGAAATGCGCCTTCGCTTTATCCAGCTTGTCCTGGAATAAATCTGCCAGCGCCACCAGCCGCGCTTTCCCGGTCCCAATCAGGTACGTCGTGTCCGCCGTCCCGCGACCCCCGCAGCCCAGCAAGCCCACGCGCAGGTCCGAATTCGCCGCCGTTCCGCGCACCAACTGCGGCTGCATAATCATGAAGCCCGCGGCGGCGCCTATAAATTCCCTTCGTCCTACTTTGTGTCCGGATTCGTTGCTCATATTTGTCCTTTCAGGATTCAATCAGTTTTCTTAAATAGTCTCGCTCGCGCTTGACATCCTCGATCTGCCGCGGCCCGGAGATCTCCCGTTCAATCGTAATCGGTCCCTGGTAGTTCAATTTCTTCAGCCGCGCGATGATCTTCGGGAAGTCCACCTTGCCGTGCGGAATTGCTACTTCTTTTCCGAGATCGTGCGGATTGGTTGGATACAGACCATCCTTGGCATGCGTGTTCTGCACGTAAGGGCCGAGTACATCCAGCGCGTCCAGCGGATTTGCTTTGTCATAAAGAATCAGATTGGCTGTATCGAGGTTTACGCCCTGATTGTCCAAACCGATGTCCTTGATCGCCCGCAGCAGAGTGATCGGCGTCTCGGTGCCTGTCTCATAAAGGAACTGCTGGCCGTTTTTCTTGCAGTAGCTGATTACATCGTGCAGCGTTTCCACTGCTTCGTGATAGAGATGGTCGTTCGGGTCCTCGGGAATGAATCCCGCGTGAATCCGGATCGCCGGAATGTTCAGTTGTTTGGCGAAATCGGAAAACTTCTTCAGCTTCTCGATCCGCTGCGCCCGGTAAGTGCGAGGAATCACGCCCAGCGTCAGCGGGCCGTCGTAGAAGTTATAGATATACGGGCCGGGTCCGCTGGTTCCTAGCGCCGTGACGACAATTTGATACTTATCCAGCGCCGCCCGAAGCTTCCGGATCAGATCGTCGTCGAGATGCCCCGCTTCGATCTGGCAGGTGTGCATCTCCAGGGTGTGGACTTTGGCCATGGCTGCTTCGGGATCGTTGCCGATGCCGATAATGATCCCCAGCGCCATGGGCTTGTAGCCGCGCGGCGGAGCCGCCGCAAACCCGCTTCCCGCCAACGCCGCGGCTGCCGATAGCTTCAGAAAATCCCGTCGATTGTTCATACTCGCCTCTTTCTACGGCAGCCTCTTCAACTCAATATCCTTAAACCGGATGCGAAACCCGTGCATCCCGGTGTGAATCTGCATCCCGATCGCTCCGTCGGTGAAGCGCGCGGGCTGGTAAGTATAGTCCACGATCTGTACCCCGTTCAAATGCGTCACGATGTGATTGCCTTGGACAGAAAGCTCCATGCTGTTCCATTGCCCGGCCGGCTTGATGGCCTTTTCTCCGCTGGCCGTGGGCATCGCGACCCAGCCGCACCCGCCGCTTTCATA
>DASVGP010000183.1:0-9253 GCA_036379475.1 Bryobacteraceae bacterium
AGCAGTAATTGCCTGTAGTTGCGACGAGTACACTGCCCGGACTAGCATTAACTACGGCGTGGTGGAGCATCAGATTGTCACCAGGCGGGCACTGTACGGTAACTGCCGGGCCGCAGATACAGGCATCCGGCCAGACGGGACGGATAGAGGGAGACACCATCCCCCGCTTTCCTGCTGCCTCATAGAGCGTCGCCGGATCGAATTCCAGAAAGCGCTCCGGTGCAGATTCAACAATTGTCCCCATAATTTTTCAATTCTCCTTTTTTTGATTGAAATTTACTGCGGCTCTATTCGCCAACACCTGCGCGAGAAGTGAGTAGTCCGCTTCTCCATTGCCGTTTTCAATGGCTTCCGCAAAATCTCGGGCTATTAGTGATGTTAGGGTCAATGGCACATCTTTCGACCGCCCAGACTCCAACGCGATGTCAAGGTCTTTTTTCATTAACCTCATTTTGAATCCTGGCTCGAATGACCCCACCAGGAGAAAATGCGGCAATTTTAGATCCATCATCTTGGAGTAGCCAGACGAGGTCTTAATTACGTCATAAAGAATCTCCGGACTGACACCGTAGCTCATTCCCAAGCTAAACGCTTCGCCAATGGAAAATAGATTCAACGCGGCCATAACTTGGTTCACCATCTTCACCACTTTGCCTTGACCAGTGCCACCTACATGCATGATCCTAGTCGCTACGACACTTAATAGCGGCCGGCACTCTTCCAACAGACCTGGATCGCCACCTGCGATGACAGTGAGCGTTCCTCGCGCGGCACCTGTTGTGCCGCCGCTAACCGGAGCGTCCAAAACGCGTCCGCCGACCTGCACAATGGCGTTCTCCACTTCCCTCAAACTCATCACGCTGGCGGTAGTCATATCGACGAGGATCTTGCCCGGTGCAAAACCTTCTACCAGCCCGTGTTCGCCAAAAACCACTTGTTTGAGTTCCTGATCTGCCGGCAACATCGTAATAACCACATCCGCCGCTTGGCCTACCAGCGCTGGGGTCCCGAGCACCTGTGCCCCGAGCGACTCCAGCTGCTCGGATGGTTCCCGCCTTCGGTGAACCGTGATGAAGGTCTCAAACCCGGCGTTCACAATTCGCTCGGCCATCGGCAGTCCCATCGCCCCTAATCCAATAAAACCAATCTTCGCGCCCAGAGTGGTCATGCGAACGAGGATACGTGATTTGAAATCTGGTGTCAACTATACAAAGTCGTTGACAAAATATAGGATATCTCATACACTGGACCAAACGCGGTTCCAGAGGTGCTTTTAGAAAAGCGCATTTTGGTGCTCTTCCGGCGCTGCGACGGCTGGGAAGGAGAAGGATCAAATGAGACTTTTGGTTGGTGCTTGCTTGTTAGCCCTTGTAGCAAACGCCCATCTGCTCGCGCAGGTAACAGGCAGGATAAGCGGTTTTGTCAAGGACCCGTCGGGCGCGATCATTCCAGGCGCATTGGTTACAGCAACTTCCGTCGGGCAAAACTATACGCGCTCGGCACGTACGGACAGCACCGGATATTACCAATTGCTGGCGATGCCGGTCGGCAGCTACAACGTCGGTGCCGGTTCCGCCGGTTTTGCGCATCAGACGCAAAGCGATGTGACGTTACAGGCCAATCAGGATCTCCGACTAGATTTTCAGATGAAAACCGGCTCTGTGCACACCGAGGTCACCGTTTCAAGCACTGCCAGCCTCGTCAACACGGTAAGTCCGACTGTCGCGGCGACCGTTGATACCAGGCGCGTGCAGGACTTGCCTCTCAACGGCCGCAATATCGTTGATCTAACTGAGATTTTGCCGGGCGTAACCGACATTAGCACCAGCGAGACCATGGCCAACACCCGATCGGGACCGATGATGTCGGTCAATGGATCTCGCCAGCGCGACAACGTTTTTTATTTCAATGGGGCGAATTGGACAAACTTCTCCGTCACAGCAGGTATGAACTACCCGCCGCCGGATGCCATTGCCGAAGTGCAGGTTCAGACCATGCAATTCGACAGCGAGTACGGCAATGACGCCGGCAGCCAGGTTATTGTCACATCGAAATCAGGCACCAACAGTTTTCACGGAGGTGCGTGGGAATACCTGCGCAACACCGACCTTAATGCGCGGAGTTTCTTTCAACCGGTGCGCCCGGGCACCCATCAAAATCAGGCCGGCTTCGCTGCGGGCTTTCCGATCTTAAAAAACCGTCTGTTTGCCTTCGGCTACTACGAGAAGCTTTGGGACCGCCCGCAGGCGGGATCTTCTGTGGCGTTTGTGCCGACCCCGTCGGAGCGCGACGGCGATTTCGCGGCGCTTAGCACTCCCTTGAAGGATCCTCTGGATCCGCGGACCGGGAAGCCTACGGTTGATGCCAGTGGCCGCCCCTGCGTCGCGAACAACACGATTCTTCCCGGCTGCATCAACGCCGCGTCCCAAAACGTCCTGAACCGGTGGATTCCTCAGTCCCCCACAGGACAGGTAGTCAGTTTGGTTCCGGAGCCTGCAGATAACGACAGCTATATGGGCCGGATCGATTTCGTACAAAATTCAAAGAGTTCATTCAACGGCATGTTTTACAGAAACACGTACAATGCCTCCTTTGCTAATGGCAACATACAGCCATTCGAGATCGGCAGCCGCTTCGACCAGACCAGCGACTATTCGTTGTCGAACACATATGTATTTAGTCCCAGTTTGTTGAACCAGATTACGGTGGACTTCATGCATGCCCACTCGCTGGACGAGCCGACGAATGCGGTTCCGCCTGGTGTTCTCGGTATACAGATGCCATATGAAGACGGAGAAGGCCTTGGCATTTCCGTCGGCGGTTATTTTAACTTGGGCACCGCAAATCCCGAACTGCAAGATTATAAGGCATCGCATCTCCGCGACACCATGACCTGGGTGCTTGGCCGTCACACGATTGAATTTGGCTACGAAGGCTATAGAACAAGCTTTGAGCTGAACAACTATTTCGCAACGCGCGGCGCAACTTTCAGCGGCCTTTACACCGGAAACGCACTCGCAGACTTTGAACTTGGGATGTTCGACACGCTTACGCAGAGATTCGGAACAGGCGCCGCCAATTACATACAGTTCAGACACGAATTTTTCCTGCAAGATCAGTTCAAAATTGTGCCGCGATTTACTCTTACGATTGGAGCGCGCTACGAACCGTACTTTGCGCCGCGGCAGAAATATGGCGACTACACTACCATTGATTTCTCCGATCTGCATGCCATTTCCAAGACTCATCCGGGCTCGGTGCCGGGGACGCTGTTTGTCGGTGATCAGGACACCCCGCAAAACGGGAAGCTGCAGTACAACGACGTGAACAACATTGGTCCCCGCGTGGGCTTCGCATGGGATGTGTTCGGGAATGGGCGAACCAGTGTACGCGGCGGATACGGCATATTTTTCGACCAGCCGAGTTTGAATGTTGCCCACCAGCCCGAAGCTCCTTTTACCGGTCAAAGTGTGGTTAATGGCGGAATTCTGAGCGATCCATACGGATCGCTGGGCGTGGCGCCCCCTCCGAGCGGGCCTCTTCCTGGCAAATTTAATTGTGTTGTGGTGAACGCGTTCCCCGGATGGCAATGCGGATTCCCGCTCCCGGTTAGCGAGGCGGTAACTGCTGAAAACCTAGTAACCCCGTACACACAGTCCATGAGTCTCATAATCGAGCAGCAGTTGTCTCCCAAATTAATGATCCAGGTGGGTTATGCGGGAAAACTGACGCAAAAACTGGAAGGACACCGCTTTTGGGACGCGGCGGAAACCGAAGCGGATCTGCTGACGGGAGCACCGCCCTCGCTGAAGAACGCGAACGACCGAGTCCACTATCCGGACACCGTCGGACTCTATGGCACACTGAACCGGCTTCTGGGCAACGATTATCGGGCATCGTACCAAAGCGTCAGGGTGCGTGCGAACAAGCGTTTCAGCCACGGATTTTCTTTCATGGCGTCATATGTATTTTCCAAGGAACTCGACGACTATGTGTCATCCGGCAACGGCTTGACCTCGGGAAATGACGATCCGTTCGACATCCGGCTCGATTACGGCAGAGGGAACTTTGACCACACACATGTCTTTACAGCCAGCTGGGTGTGGTCACCCGAGCCACGGTTCAAAAACAGCTTTCTTCGGCAGGTTTTTAACCACTGGACGTTTGCCGCATACCATACCGTACAGAGCGGCGAGCCGATCCTGTTCCATTTAGGTTCCGACATTGCCTTGAATGGAACCAACCAACCAGGGCTTGAGCACGCGGAGCTGGAATCGGGGGTCACATACTCGGACGTGGATATTGCTCATCCGACGCGAAATGCGTTCATTCACGAATTCTTCAACACGCAGGCATTCGTTCCGCTGAACCAAATGCAGCCTGGCAGTTACGGAAATGCCGGGCGTAATTTCATGAACGGACCCGCCCTGCTTAATACGGACCTTTCGGGCATGAGAAATTTTGAGGTAGGCGAGCGTCTGACCATGCAGTTTCGCGCAGATTTATTTAATGCATTTAATCAAGTGTATTTCAATGACCCGAATACGACGGTGGGCTCGGGCAGCTTTGGCAGAATCACGGGAGCTGGGGCGGGTCGTGTTATCCAGCTGGCGCTGAAAGTTCTCTGGTAGTCACTAGGAACAAAAGCTTTAATTTTGTCTGAAAATCTAGGAGCTGAAAAAATGCGTAATTCCAAAGACTCTTCATCTGCGCCGAGCAGACGTACATTTATGGCCGGATTAGGCAGTGCAGCTTCTGTTGCCCCTCTTCTGGGACAGCAGGAACAGGCAAAGGACCAGCCCGAAAGCGCTGCGAACGCACGTTCCGGATCGCTTCACGTCTGGGAGAAAATAGAACTTGTTTTCACCGCGTCCAACAAATATCGTAACCCGTACACGGATGCCGAGATGTGGGTGGATCTCAAGGGGCCCAATTTTTCTAAGCGCTGCTACGGATTCTGGGACGGTGGACGTACGTTTCGCGTTCGAGTTCTTGCAACTGAGCCTGGTTTATGGACCTGGACCAGCGGGTCCAGTCCGGCAGACTCCGGACTAGCGGGTAAGAGCGGAAGTTTCCGAAGCACATCCTGGACCGAAGCAGAGAAACGGGAAAATCCTAACCGGAGAGGCTTTCCACAAGCTACTCCGAATGGCCACGCGCTCCAGTACGCGGACGGCACGCCCTATTTTATAGTCGGGGATTTCTTCTATCCGGCCTCCACCACTCGCTATATCTGGCGCGATAGCCCGAAGCATTATGCGGTGGAAAGCCCCAGAGCCGGATTCAAAGATATGGTGGACTACCGGAAGAAGCAGCAGTTCAACATGCTCTACATAATCTCGTGTTTTCCGAACTGGGCATACGACGGCTGGCCAGCTAGGTTCAGCGACGAGGCTGGCGTCGTCATCCGCGACGCATGGCCTAACGGCAACGAAAACCGGGCCGAGAGGATGGTGAACGAGGTAAATGAAAAGCCATTTCTATTCCCCGGCAAAGCATCTGGCTACCCGGAGGTCGGTGCCGATCTCTGGCGAATTAATCCTTCCTACTTCCAATATATTGACAAGAAGATCGAGTATGCTGGTGCGAACGGATTTCAGGTATATCTTGAAACTCTACGCCGTGATCTTGGACCATACGCAAAAGCGTACTACGGGGCCACCAGTTCCGATATGTCAAAAAATGCCGTTTTTTATTATCTGCGCTGGATCTGTGCCCGCTACCAAGCTGATCCAGTGATGATTGGTATTATTCATCAAGACGTCAGCCCGCGCGCTCACCCAAGAAAGGGCTTTCCTGGTTTGGCTTCAGAGGAATGGCTGCCGGTGCTTGATGGATATTACAAGCGATACGGGCATCCTCCTTTTGGACAGCTCGTCTCAGCAAACGCCAGTGGTTCCACTTATCGTATGTGGGGAGACCCCAAAAACATTCCGTGGCTGACAATGAATCAGGCCGGGAATTTTCCGCGAGATAACAGAAGTTGCGAAGAAATTCTAGAGATGTATCAGCTTCCTCATCCGCTTCCTTGTTATAACCAGGAGCCGTGGTACGTTGCAAGCGATACTCCGAATGAGCGAGCCCGGAATCGCGCTACTATGTACGGCTGTCTTCTTAGTGGCGGTCTGGCAGGAGTGGCCTATGAAGCCTATGGGCTGACGCGCGGCAATCGCGAATGCAGCGAGCGCTTCCCGAATATGTGGGAGTCGATTACGTGGAAGTCAGCCGGTGAGGTTCACCTAGCGAAAGAATTCATGATGACCCACGGAACCAAATACCAGGATCTCGTTCCCCATAGGGACCTGCTGTCCGTCTCCAAGACGGGTGATTGGCCGACGGAAGGATGGGCGTTCTTGATGCGAACGGACGACAAAAAACTGTTTAAGCTGTACTTTCAAAAGAGAGCCGCTCATTCAGATCTTTCCGGCGCATTGGCCAATTCGCAGTATAAGGCCCAATGGTTTGATCCACGGAGTGGATCATGGAGCGATGCAGGAAGCGGGACTCTGTCTTCAGACTCCTCGGGACGGATAGCACTGCCCCAGCATCCGACGGGCAGCAGCGAAGACGATTGGGCTTTAAGTCTCTCCGCCATGTAAGGTTCGGGCCGGAGGTGGCGCATGGGCCAAGACGGACGTAACGTATTCACGCAAAATAATACTTCGGCGGATCAGGCGCTCGCTCGCGCTTCAAATAATGGCAAAGTCCCCCACACATGGGGGCTGATACTGATCCTGTTTGCCGCGCTCTGCATCTGCTTCATTGATCGGGGAAACTTGGGAGTTGCAGCACCGGTTCTGACTTTCGACCTGCACTTATCGTCGTGGCAGTTGGGACTTTTGCTATCCGGGTTCTACTGGACATATTCCGTTTGCCAGATTGGATCCGGGTGGGTCGTGGACCGATTTGACGTGCGGTGGATCTACGTCGTTATATTTAGTATCTGGTGCGTAGCAACGTTTGGCATGAGTCTTGCAAACTCGTTTGTGGCGCTTCTCTCGATGCGTCTGCTTCTGGGCGTTGGCGAATCCGCGGCATATCCGGTGAACTCGCGAATTCTCGCAACCTCCTTTTCAGAGAAGCACCGCGGCTTGGCAAATGCTGTCGTGGATCTGGGTGCTAGAATCGGGCCGGCAATTGGAACGTTTTTCGGAGGCTTAGTTCTCGCAGGGATCGGCTGGCGTGGGCTCTTTTCCGTCACTGGAGCTGTGGCTTTGTTCTGGTTGATCCCATGGCTGCTTTATGGACCGCGCTCGTCGCGCCCAGCGACGGCGGGATCGCACAGAAAGCGTGTTGGCTGGCGGCAGTTGCTTTCTCAGCCGGCCGTGTGGGGTACGATCGGCGGATTATGCGGAGCAAATTACGCGTGGTATTTTATCCTGTCGTGGCTGCCCATTTACCTAGTCAAAGGAAGGCACATGTCTCTCCATGCGATGGCAATATGGGGTTCTTTCCCCTACATAGTGATCGCAGCTAGCGCGGTAATCAGTGCCCATACAGCCGATCGTTTGATTTCCCGAGGGCGGTCCCCTGTCGCGGTTCGAAAAAGGTTCCTTGCCTTTGGTCTAACTGGAACAGCCGTATGTCTGCCACTCGTTTTGGTCTCCAATTTCGGATGTGCAATGCTTGGTCTCTTAATCGGCTGTGTACTGTTCGGCGTTTATGTATCTAATCTTTTCGCGCTAACCCAAAGTCTGGCGGGACCGGGAGCAGCGGCCAGTTGGACCGGCCTTCAGAACGCCTGTGGCAACTTTTCCGGAGTTCTGAGCGCGATTGTTACCGGGTGGTTGGTGTCCCAGGCGGGAGGCTTTAAATTGCCTTTTTTCGCGGCCAGCATCGCGTGTCTGGTAGGCGCTAGTTTTTTCTACTGGCTTGTCAATGACCGCGCCGTTCAGTTGACGGTGTGAGTCTCGGTCACATGGCCGTTTATCGTTGCGGTCTGCGCGTGAACGAAAGCCGCGGCTGAGAGGGCGAACGAGGCCTAGGCGCATGGTGCTGGCTGGACCGCCCAAGGTCGAGAAATGGATGCATCCGGCCTTCGAGCGGGGCCGTTTTCTGGAGCGCGCGATCGGCAATGCAACCTTTCGGATCGCGGCCAAGAAAGCGGATCTCAACGAGAAGATCCAGCAGTGGCTGCGACTGAACCGGCTGGCTGCCCTCTGCCCGACCGGAGCCGCCCTTTCGACCCTATCCGATAGAACCGATGTCACAGCCCGTGTGTGCCGCAGCTTACAGGTTAGGCATTTGAACTGACTTCAAAGGAGGCACATGGACAGTCAACAACGCGCTGCATTGGACACCATCGGCGCCGAGCCATTAGAGGATTCCGGCTTCGAATCCGAAACGCCGGTACTCCAGGAAGAGTTTGCATTCACCGCTCCGGCGGAGCAAAAGGAGGGCGAGCGTCAATGAGTTCCTCCGTTTCCACCGCAATCGGCGAGCACGCCGGCACCGGCCCAGAACAACAGAAACGCGACCACCGCCAGGAAGTGACGGATTCCATCATTGCCCTGCTCGAAGAAGGCGTCGCGCCGTGGCAAAAGCCTTGGCAGGGCTTCGGAATTCCGATGAATCCAACCACCGAAAAAGAATACCGGGGCGGAAACGCCATTCATCTCATGGCGATGGCGGTTCGGCGCGGCTATGAAGATCCGCGATGGATGACGTACAAGCAAGCCGGGGAAAACGATTGGCGGGTCCGTAGAGGCGAAAAGGGGACACGAATCGAATTCTGGGAGGTGAAGGAGGACTCGCGGGACAAGAACGAACCGGCGCAACCGGACGCAGAACGCTCCAACGAGCCCGAGCGCCGATTCATCCACAGAATTTACACCGTTTTCAACGCTCAGCAGATCGACGGTATCCCGGCGTACGCTCCGAAAGAGCGCACACCGTTCGAGGCGGTGGAAACCGGTGAACAGATACTGACCAGCTCCGGCGCGAACATCAGTCATGATCAGGCGGACCGCTGTTTTTATAGCCGGGCGCAAGACACCATTCACCTCCCGCCAAAGGAAGCTTTCAAAGATCAAGCAGGCTATTACGGGACAGCACTTCACGAACTGGCTCATAATGCCGCGTCCAGGATTATGCCGCGTTGCCGCTGGGCGCTGGCATGGACGGCGGTTTCTCTCGCGGTGAGATCGGCATAATAGTCGCGCAACCGGTTGTGGTCCCCTGTCCTGCGGTTGGTTTAACCCCAACAGAAGGAGACCCCAATGAGAACTAAGACAATAGAGCCAAAGCCTGCCGT
>DASVGP010000184.1:0-26302 GCA_036379475.1 Bryobacteraceae bacterium
CAGATAGTTTTGCGCCACAGCGTACAGCATTCCGGGCGTGTATGCGCCCCAGTTTGCATTGCCATCAACGCGGCCATTCATTTCTTGGTTGTTGTGATACATCGCGCGGAGCTCTTCGGTGGACAACTGAGTGTATCCGCGCAGTCCGTAGAGCATATAGTCCACGTAAACAGCCTGATTGATGGGCCACGGAGTTCCTGTCTGCTGGTACGCAAAGTTGGAGTAAGGCAGATCGATCTGAACGTTTTCGCCTGCGCCCCCGTGCCTCCGCGGTAGCATGCGAGCGTGCCATAGCGACGCTCGAAAGAGCTCGTTGACAGCTTTCTCGGGAACCTGAAATTGCGCTCTCCGGCTCACAACCTTTGACCAAAAGTCCAAAGTCTTCGTGCGGGCCGAGTTGTAGTCGATGTTCAGCAGGGTCTCCAGACTTGTCGGTGCAACCATTGGCGAAGGCAGCTTGACCACAAATGCTCGGGACTCATGGGCCGGTACACTCAGGAAGACCGTTGCTTGTACCTTCCCCAGGTCAGGTTTGTTGGTCTTGATCCCGCTCCATTGGACCTGCTGGTTCACCCCCTGGATGGTAAAGAGCGTTTGGTGGTAACCGGCATCTTCGAACACCATCGCGCCGCTTTTCCGTTCGGAAATCACCCGGTCTTGGAGATACGGAGGAAGTTTCCTCTCGTGGTTCATGCTGATGGAAATTCTGCGCGCCTGATCGCCCAAATTAGTGGCCGTGATTTTCTGGAGGAGAACCATCGGAATGTCTCCCCGTATCTCCGGCGGAGGTCCGTTAAGAGGATAGGCGAATTGCTCAACCGTGTAGCGGATACCCTCCTTTTCAAACTTCGTAGTGATGACCGGCAATCCGTCGGTCAAGCCTTGATTCCTCCAAAGTTGGCGCAGCCCCTCGCCAATACTGCCAAAACTAAACCAGAAGCGAAAATGGTCCGGATTGCCATAATCATTCCAGACGCCGGCGCGGCGGTCGATCCCGAACTTCCGAATGGCGCTGTCCCAGGTCAGGCAAACAATATGTCCCGGCTTCGGTAACCGTGGATGCTCATAACTCGGATTCCCTGTATCGGCCCACCGCGAAGCGAACTCTCGATAACTTGCATCAGGGCTGGAGCGGACCTTCTTGAGAATCCGTCGGCCCTTCCATTCCGCGAGTGCTTTCTGATCATCGTCGAACGAAATAGGATCCCGCGAAGTCGTCAAATAAACATCCAGCGATGGAATCCATAGGGCCCGATGCGTAAGAAGCTGCCCAACCTCAACCGTGAAGCCCTTTGTCGCCTCTGTGTTCATTTGCACAGTAAATTGAGGAGGGTTGATCCACATCGCTGCATCTTGGCCGAGTCGCCGGGCAACACCAGGAGGACTTTGTGCGATCAGGTAATCCCAGAGCCTTTGGACATCTTGCCGCCGCGCTGGCGATCCCTGCGGACGTTCAACCGTAAAGGTGGCTCCGTCAACGTCGCCCGCTCCTGCCTTGGTTTGCCAAGCACCGTCCTTCAGGTCTTCGCCCGGCTCGAGCGATATCCCCTTTACGTCGACAATGTTCAGGCCGCTGTCCGGCAGGAGTTTTATATAAAACGAGCTTGCTCGGGTCGATTTGTGCCCCCATGACATGCGCACCTGAACTCGCACTGGGGACGTTTGTCCGGCCATAGCCGCCGTAAATACACCGAATAAGAGGAGTCCTGTCGCGGGAATCCGCGAGCCGCGCACAGCGCGCCCTAAAACCTGCTGATTTCGGCTCCGCATACCGGTTCAGTGTGGCACAGAATGTCAAGCTCCAGGATCTCTACTGACTCCGACTGTTGCCTTTGTTCCAGATGCTGAACACTATGAGAAACGATTATGGAATCTTCGTATTCATACCGCACCACTGTGTCATACGCTAACAACGATGGGCGATCAAACAGCCGAAGAGAACATGCTGGGCAAAAGCTCTGAGTTGGAGCTGCTGGAGCGTATCGAGAAAAATCTTTACACAGCCGTCGTTTGTGATGCGCTGGATGACCTGGGTTGCCGGAACCAGGCAATGCGCGAACGTTTGCGTCCGTTGTGTCCCACTGATCGCTTTGTGGGTCGGGCACGCACGGTGCTATGCGTGGATGTCGCCCATATCCCGGCGGATCCCTATGCAATGGAAATCGAAGCGGTAGACAGTGTTCTCGACGGTGAGGTCGTCGTGGTTTCGACATCTTATTCCGGACAGAACGCGCCTTGGGGTGAATTATTGTCAACTGCCGCGCTCGCACGCGGGGCAAAGGGCGCTGTCGTGGATGGCCTCGTGCGAGACGTTAAGAAGATCGAAAAACTGAATTTTCCCGTCTTTGCGGTGGGAATCAAACCTGTCGACTCACGCGGGCGAGGACTGGTCGTGGGTTATAACGTCCCGATACAATGCGGCGAGGTTCAGGTATGTCCAGGAGATCTCATTTTCGCTGATTACGATGGTGTCGTTGCCATTCCGGCTGCTATCGCGGCTCGGACGGTTGAGCTTGCCACGGATAAAGTACTCCGCGAGGATAATAGCCGAGCAGAACTGCTGAATGGGGCCTATCTCCGCGATGTGTATCGAAAATATGGTGTATTGTGAGCGAGCCGGCTACTTCGCTGTCCACCCGCCGTCAACCGGGAGTGTCACGCCGGTGATATAAGAAGCTTCGTCTGACGCTAAAAATGCGGCTGCACAGGCGATCTCACGCGGATAGCCAACCCGTCCGAGCATTGTCTGCTCGCATTGCCAGCGGTAATGTGGTTCCCCTTCACGGGGCGAAATGCGCGTCTGGATAGGACCCGGGCAAATGGAGTTCACGCGGACGTTGTGTCGTCCGTAGTCGTAGGCGGCGCTCAACGCATAACCGAGCAGCGCGGCCTTTGTAGCCGTATAGGAGACCGAGTCCATGCAGCCGGCAATCGCCTGGATGGAGACGATATTCACGATCGACCCCTTTTTCTGCGCGAGCATATATGGCAGAACTTCTTTGGTGAAGTGATGCGTTCCTAATAATGAGATCTGGATACAGCGGTCCCACTCTTCTTTGGTGGATTCCAGGACCGCATGGTGCGGGCCCATATATGCTGCGTTGTTGCATAAAACATCAATGCGGCCGTTCCATTCCAAAGCGCGCTCCGTGGCGTTGGTGATATCCTCCTGCGAGGAGACATCAGTCCGTAAAAATTCCGCTTTTCCGCTGCGCGAACGAATTTCTTCCGCGGCTTTCTCTCCCGCTTCGATATCGATGTCTGTAAGAAGCACGGAGGCCCCTTCTTCGGCAAACAGCTCGGCAATCGCTTTCCCGATCCCGTTTGCGGCTCCCGTGACAATCGCAATCTTTTCCGCTAGCCTACCCATCTTTTGAATCGCTCACTTAGATACTCAAAATTACTAAGGCCAAAATGCCAACCGCCAACCCAGCGAGTCCATATGGCCCCACTCTTTCTTTGAACAGTAAAATGCCCGCCAAGGCAACGAGGAATAAACTTCCTCCGGTGGTAATGGGAAACGCGACATATCCTGGAATACCTGCCGTAAGCGCCTCGCCGGTAAAGAATTGACCTCCTAGGCTGCAAAACCCCATGGCGGAACCGAAAAGCAATTCGGATCGGGAAAGATATCGCTTGCCGAACGCAAAAGCAGCGGCAGCGAACACTAGACCTCCGATATACCAGAAAATGAGATATTCCGGTTCGTACTCCCCAAAATGGTTTGCTGCCAGCACCTTCAGCCCAAATGGCCCAAGGCCATTCGTGACGAATGCAATCAGCATTAAGCGCAGCCAGCGCGAGGTATCGGACGTCATTGCGTGCGCGACTCCGAAAGGTTTGTGTTTTCGCTGGCCATGTCACTCATTTTTCTATCTTTCCAGAGCAATAACAGAGCGACCACAATCAACAACAATGAGCAGGTCTTCCGCGTACCGAGCTGTTCGTGGTAGAAAATGATTGAGCCGACTGTCGGAATGGCCGCCGAGAGGTTGATCGCGAGCCACGTGGTAGAAATGTTTCCGAACCTAAGCGCTGATTGAAGCGCCAGGATGGCGATTGCGGAGCAGGCGCCGAACGGGAGTGCAACCGCCTTGACGAACAGCGGCGATGCCGGCATTCCGCCATGCTGGGCGAAGGTGATCAACAGAATCAAACCGAGCGAAGAGCTGTATAGCAGCAGGTTGATCGCTGATGGCCGGGCGCGCTTAACGTCCGCCATTTTTGCCAGGACTCCGAGCGCGCTGAAACTTAGGAGTGCAAGCACTGTATCAAGCATTTACCACGTGTCCGAAATCAGTCTCCAGACATTATAGACAAGGTTTTCAGGCCGAATCCGACCCAGTTGGGAAACCATACAGCCGGTTGAACGCTTATTCCCCGGATGGGCTCAAATAAAGAAGAAACTTGCTACTCTGTGGAGCTGTAACTACATGCCGATCATGCCGCGACGATTGAATTGGACCCTCTTGCCTTTGTTTCTTGTGGGAATTATGCCCTTGCTGGCGCAATCACCCGCAGAAATCAAAATCGATTTGTCAAGACCGGAGGCGCCGCTGGAGATCAATCGAATCGCGTTGGGACAGGGAGGTCTGTCGCCGGAACCGATGTGGCGTGATCGGATGCCCGAAATCAGAGCTTTGCAACCGCGCCTCATTCGACTATTTGTTCAGCAATATTTCGATGTGATGCCGGAGCGTGGCCGATACGATTGGCATAAGCTGGACCGGGCCGTCGATCTCATTAGAGAGACAGGCGCAATCCCTTTACTGTCAATCACGGTAAAACCCAAGTCGTTGTTTCCGGTAGTCGACGACCGCATCACAGATCCTACCGACTACGCGGAATGGGAGGCTCTCATTTCCGCAATGGTGAGTCATTATAAGCAACGCGGCACGGGGATGATCTATTGGGAGGTGGGCAACGAGGGTGATATTGGCGAGCCTGGAGGATCCCCTTATCATTTCACACCCGAACGCTACGACCGCTATTACCGGCATACGGCCGCCGCCATACGGCGTGCAGACCCAGGAGCAAAGGTCGGTGGCCCTGCTTTGGCCAATAGCGCATCGCCGATCCTGCCTGCATTGCTGGCAGCAGCCAGTGCGGAAGATTTGCCTCTCGATTTTGTTTCCTGGCATATCTATAACAGCAATCCGCTCAAGATCAGAGCGACGATTGATCATGTCAAGGAGCTACTGAAGCAATTTCCAAAACTACATCCGGAAACAATTCTGGACGAGTGGAATATGGCGTTGATCCATCCGCCAACTGACCCGCGATTCCAGCCCGCCTTTATCGCCGAGACCGCATGGCAGATGAAAGATGCCGGCTTGGACGATTCTTGCTATTACCACATCCGCGATTATCATGTTCGCCCTAGCGTGTTTTCGGGCTTTATGTCGCCAAAGGGAACGGCCGGAATGGCTAAATGGTGGAACCGCATGCCCCAATACGACGGGCTTTTCGACTATCAAAATCATGTTCGGCCATCTTATTTTGCGTTTTATCTGCTGTCCCGGCTAACTGGCGCCCGACTGCCCCTCGTCTCCTCGAGCCGTACGATCCACGGCTTTGCGACGCACGACGATTTTCTTGGTGTGGACAGTGTCATGTTCTGGAACTTCTCGAATCAACCACGCCATGTAGAGATCATCATTGACGGCTCGAAGGAAATCATGCGTGCCGAACCGCTCATGCTCGACGCAACCGCCCCGAGCAACGATGAAAATTCCCGCCTCCGGCCCTTGCCGGAAATCCAGATTCAGAATGGGAAGCCGGTACCGATAGACTTGGGTCCGTACGGCGTGATGTTCTGGACCATCGAAAAAAGGCACTAATCGGCCAGGGCCAGTTTCAGAGCTGCGCCGGCAAGCGTTTCTATCATCCAATTGCGGAAAGAAACTCCGGCACGCCTGGAACATCCACGCGAACTCTGAACAACGCGCCGGCGCCGGATCCTTCAGTGGGCCTTCGGCTCGCCCCGGCGGAGGTGATGTAAAGATCTGTCAAAGATTCGCCTCCAAACGCCATCGTCGTTGGCTTTCTCACCGGAACGGGAATATAGCACTCCTTCCGCCCATCCGGCCCGTAGCGGATGATACAGCCGCCATCCCACTGCGCGGACCAAACATTACCCAGCGAGTCCACGGTCATGCCGTCGGGCAGGCCTTCGTCTTTTGATGTGTCGACGAACACGCGCTGGTTGCTGATTGCGCCGTCGTCTTCATCGTAATCAAACAAGTAGATCTTCCGCGGCAGTGAGTCAGTGAAATAAAGATGCTTGCGATCGGGCGTGAAGCCCAGACCATTGGGGCAGCCAAGGCCTTCGAGCAGCAACTTTAGCCTAGCGGGCGGATCGAGCCGATACAAGCGTCCCGGATGCTCGGAGCTCGACATAGTGCCGCAGAATACTCGCCCGCGCGGATCGGCAATGACGTCATTGAACCGCGTATCGTGCTCGGCTGGAATATGTTCGATGATCGTCGTCAGGTGCCCATCGCGCCAGCGTTTAACCGTTCCCCGATCCATGAAGAGCAACAGCGCGCCGTCCCTCTGGATCGTAAACCCGCCCACCGGATGGCCGGCGTAGACCTGCAGGCAGATACCGCGGACGGGATCGTACCGGAACAGCTTTCCACAGTCGATATCGGTCCAGTAGATACATCTGTCGAGTACGTGCCATAAAACTCCTTCACCGAGTTCGCACGCACAGTCCACCACAAGTTCCACATCCGCCATGCCTCCGATATGCTAGCGTCACTCGGGGCCAATCAGCACCCGCTGCTGCGGCCAGTGCGCAGGTAATGTCCAGCCAGTCGAACAAACACAGGACATCCATCCTTCAAGGAGTTGTGATTCGCTCAAAGGAAGAGCGATCATCAGTTCCCAGGAGTACAAATTGGGAGAAGCAGATCATTGACGTGCCGCCGATGACACGCAGGACCTTCGGCACGCTGCTCGCCGCAGCCGGTTCGCTGCGCTTTGGAAATGCCGCGGCACTCAAGCGGCGCGAGCACCTGGCCATGGATGGCTCCTGGGAATTTTGCACCGATCCCGAGGATGCCGGTCTGAAGGACTTGTGGTACGCGCCCGGCAAACATTTCTCGGGCTCCATAACCGTACCGGGCGCATGGCAAGCTCAGGGTATAGGCAAACCGAGCGGCTCTCTGCGCCATCAGTATCAGGGAGTGGCTTGGTATCGGCGACGCGTACGTGTGCCGGAATCGTGGCACGGTCTCAATGCTGCTCTGCGGATAGGCGGCGCTCACCGCCGGACGATTGCATTCGTGAACGGCGCCGAAGTTGGCCGCCATGACGGTTTCAGCGCTCCGTTTTCCTTCGACGTCACGTCTGTTCTTCTGCCCGGCGCAGAAAACGACTTCGTTCTGCGCATCGAAAATCCGCCGTTTTCCGTCACAGCGTCGCCGCCCAAACAGGTTCCGCTGTATCCAACGGGCATGCTGGACTATATCGCGAACTGGGGAGGCGTCTACGAAAAAGTTTCACTGGAGGCGGCGCCTCAGACCCGTATCGAATCGATACTCGTTCTTCCGGACCTGCAAAGTCGGCTGGTGCGGTTCGAAGTAACTCTGAAGCACACACGGTCCGCTGGTTCACTCTCATTGCGCATCGCTGTACCGGGAGCGGCGCCGGTTACGACCGCCGTGAGAGGCTCCGCATCTGTCACGCTGGACGTTCGGATTCCGAATGCGCCGCTCTGGACGCCCGAAGAACCAAACCTATTGACTGCCACCGTGATGCTGCTTGCAAACGGCGAATTAGTCGATTCCGTCGAGCAGCGATTTGGATTGCGCCAGATCGCAACGCACGGAAACGTCCTGCTCCTGAACGGTAAGCCGCTCTATCTGCGTGGCTATGGCGACGATAACATCGAAGTGCTGGGCGGGTTCCCAGTCTCCTCCCGCGCTGTGCTTCTCGAGCGCTTGCAACGAGCCAAGAGTTTTGGTTTTAATGCGGTGCGCTTCCATTCCATGGTGCCGCCGGAGACATATTTTGAGGTAGCCGACGAAGCCGGCATGCTCATCCTGGCAGAGTTGCCGGCTGTTTACACCCAGTTCTTTCTTCCGCACCTCGATTTCCTCAAGCATGAGTTGACCGATGTTCTGACTGCTCATCGGAACCACCCCTCTCTGCTCAGTCTCGCCTTCGGCAACGAGTTCAATCTGCACTGGCTGCCCAGCGATGCCGAACGAGCGGAATTTCTCGCAAGTGTCGCCGATTTCTACGAGGCAGCGAAGGAGCTTGCACCCGCCACACTGATCATGTCCACCGACGGGTTCGATATGCGCCCGACCGATATGGTCAGCTCGCCACGCAGTCATCCGCCGGATCGCCCCTCCATCCGCCACGAATTCGGTGATTATTACTGCTCGCTGCCGGACACCGGACTCATCCGCCGTTTCACCGGAGCCATGGAACCGGATTGGCTGAGAGCAAAGAAAGAGTGGATAGAAGGACAGGGGCTCGCGGACATCTACCCCGCCTATCTTCGGAATTCCTGGAAATTGCAGCAGCTCGGGCGCAAGTATCAAATCGAGCGCGTGAGAGCGGACGCTCGGGTCACAGGCTATGAATACTGGCTCATAGTTGATTTCCCAGGCGGAACGGGCGAAGGCGATTCCTGGGAGGAGGGATGGTTCAACTATTTCTGGGAGCCGAAAGGAATCGCCCCGCCGAGCGGCAGTCAGATCAACAGTCCGGTGCTGCTGATGATCGATGCCGGAGTGGATGAGCGCACGCTTTGGGCTCCAGGCAGAAAGCACATCGCCGTCACAATATCGAACTATGGGAAGGAAGCGATCCGCAACGGCCGGCTTTTGTGGGAGTTGTTGGATGGCGAGACCCAAGTTATCAGTGGTGAACTGGCTCCGGCTCATGCCCCGCTAGGGTCTGTATCGCAAGCCGGCACGCTGATCCTGTCCGTTCCTGCACTGAACTCGGCGAAAAAGCTTGAACTCCGGATCAAGCTGGAAACCGGCTCATCCCGGTATGAAAATCGCTGGCATTTCTGGGCGTATCCCAACGAAAAGCTCCCAAAACCAAGTATTCCGGTTGTTTCGACGGTGACGTTAACAGCTCTGGAACCGGCCTTTCCATGGGTCGGCAGAGAGCGATCTGCACTCACGCCCGATAGCTTGCTGATCTGCGACGCGCTGGACTCAGACGCGTCGAAGCACTTGCACTCCGGAGGGCGCGTCTGGCTAATGCTACGGCAGCCCCCGCACCATCGCGCCACCCGGTTCTTCCCGGCCTCCGGCGGAGCACTCGGCACGCTCATTCGCAACCACCCGGCCATGGGGGATTTTCCGCATGAACAATACTGCGACCTGCAATTTTATAATTTGATCGACGGTTCCCTCGCGCTTCCCATCGATGACTGGCCGGACAAAGTAACACCAATCATCGGCGGTATCCGGACTACGTCGGATTTCCTTAGCAAGTCCAAACAGCTTTCGCATGTAGCATTTGCGGTTGAGGGACGCGCGATGAGCGGCAAATTGCTCATTACAACGCTGGCGCTGCAGGAAAATCTCGACGAAGCACATCCAGCAGTGATGGCGCTCACGAATTCATTTCTGCGCTACGCCACGAGCGATGCTTTCCAACCGAAGCCGTCGATACCGAATCGGCTGTTGGAGCAGTTTGGGCCAGTCGGTTAGCCACGCAGAGCACGACTGCCGACGAGTAAAACTCCCGTATCGTCCATTATGCTGCACAGTTCAAACTGAAAGCCTTGAAACATACGCGGTTCCCGCTATAACCTCATTTCAAACCCACTTTCACGATGGAACAAGAACGCCCCATGAAACTCTCGACACTTACAAGAGTTGCTTTTTCGTTTCTGGCCTTAGCGGCTGTCGCATTCTCGCAGTCGACCGCCACAATTCTCGGAAGAGTGACGGATCCTACCGGTTCCATCATCGTAGGCGCCACGGTAACAGCTCACAACGAATCGACCGGCATTCAGCGTTCAACCGTTACAACGAACAGCGGCGATTTCGAACTGACGAATTTGCCGATCACGGGGCAATACACACTAACGGTGTCCAAGCAAGGGTTTCAAAGCAACCAGACCTCCGGTATTGTGTTGCAAGTGGACCAGCAGGCGCGCTTCGATGTCGCCTTGCAGATCGGTGCCGTTTCACAGAAAGTTGTTGTCCACGGGCAGGCGCCTATTGTGAATACCGATTCCGGATCGGTGGGAACAGTGGTCAGCAACCGCGCTATTGTGACCTTGCCCATCAATGGCCGGAACTTCACATCGCTCGCCACCTTGACCCCGGGAGCTATAAGCGGTGGCAATAATTCCAACACCGGGTTTCCCACGATTAGCGTTGGCGGAGGCCGTGCATCGAAAACCGAAATACTGCTTGATGGAATCAGCGACCAGGATCAGCTTTATGACGGTGTGGAATTTACACCATCTGTAGATGCAGTCCACGAGTTCAAAGTGCAAGCGAACTCCTTCTCCGCCGAATATGGCCGGGGGGACGCCATCATCAACGTGACAACTAAGTCCGGCACGAACGAGTTCCACGGGGACTTGTTTGAATTTCTGCGCAACAGCGCACTGGATGCAAGAGATTTCTTTACGGTCGGCCGGAAATCGCAGCTCGAGCAGAACCAATTCGGAGGGACCCTGGGCGGGCCGATTCAGCGCAATAACACCTTCTTCTTTCTCAGCTACCAGGGGACAAGGATTCGCCAAGGCCAGTCACAGAATCATTTGACTCCAACGCAGGCAGAGCGTAATGGCGATCTGTCTGCCCTCGGTATCACTGTCAAGAACCCGCTGACCGGAGTGCCGTATGCCGGCAATGTGATACCCGGTCCCCAAATCGATCCCACAACAGCGTATTTTCTGCAATTTATGCCCTTGCCGAACACCTCGCAGGGCACGTTTTACTATAGTGCTCCGTTCACGTCGAATACAGATCAAGGAATGCTCCGAATCGACCACCATTTCGGCGATGCGGATTCATTGTTTGGCAGGTATTCCATCAACAATCTCAATCAATACAATCCAGGGGCTTTCCCGACGAGCGGCGGCACTACGCGATCGATTCGGGTTCAGGATTCAGTGCTCGATGAGACGCACATCTTCGGGCCTACTCTCTTGAACGACCTGCGACTCGGGTATGAGCGGATGTCTTCGTTAATTCTGCCCCAAGGCCTGGGAACCAACTACACTGTCCAGTCGGGAATCCAGGGGTTCGACGAGACAACAGCCAATTTCCCTGGATTTCCCAATATTTCTGCGGGTGAGTTTGGCACCCTGGTGAGCGGCAATGCTTTCCAGCCATTGGTCAACCCTGAAAACATGTACGAGATCGTCGATTCCGTTACCTGGGTAAAGGGGTCTCACACGATCAAGTTCGGGGCCGATCTGCGTCGCAATTTCTTTACCTCAACGAATGCGGCGTTCTCGCGCGGCTCGTTTTCATTTTCCGGCCAATACACCGGTACTGGACTAGGAGATTTTCTTACGGGTTATCCTGTCTCGGCCGCGCGAGATTTTCCGCGGAATATCTTCGGCGAGACGGTCAACAACTACCACTTTTATGTCCAAGACGATTGGAAGGTGAGCAGCCGTCTGACCCTAAACCTGGGGCTCAGATATGAGTTCAATCCCCAGCCGCAGTATTTCCAAAATCAGGCATCGTGGTTCGACCCAGTCACAGGCCAGATTGCGGTCTCACTTTACAACGGGCAGCCGAATCTGGGTACGCAGCAAGTCGCGAAGTTCGCGTATGCACAGTTCCAGCAGTACTTCGTTACGCCAAGCCAAGTAGGGTTGCCAAATAATTTATTAGTCAACCAATACGACAATTGGGCTCCTCGGCTAGGGTTTGCTTTTCGTCCATTCAACAACAATAAGACTGTGGTGCGTGGTGGAAGCGGCATATTCTATCTTCTGGAATCCGGGAATAATACCGTTTCGCAGCCAATCTTGAACCTGCCGTTCATCGTGGATGAAAACAAATCACAACCTACGGTGAATGGCTTCCCCACGGAACAGATCCAAAACTTCTTCCAGCCGTTTAGTGTAAACTCGCAGTTCAATACTCCTCTCGCAAATTCTTTCAATCCCAATAATCGGACGCCGCGACTGTACGAATGGAACTTGGCAGTTCAACACGCGTTGGCTCCGAACTTGGCACTGGATGTAGCCTATGTTGGTAGCAAGGGTACATACCTGGAGCAGTTTCTTCCATTCAACATTCCGCCAATAAGTCCTACTGATAATAGACCGGTTCAACAGCGCGTTCCATTTCCGGCATTTGCTGTAAATGGAAGTTTTCTCTCAGATGGGGGCAATAGCAGTTACAATTCACTACAGGTAAAGCTGGAAAAGCGGTTCTCCCGTGGGCTTTCATTTTTGGTCTCGTATGTATATGGGAAGACAATCGATCAAGGTGGGGGGCAGTACTCGTTCAGCGGCGACCCCAACAACCTCAGGACCGAGCGTGGCCCGGCCGATTATGACATGAAGCAGCGCGCGGTCGTCAGCTTTGAGTACCAATTGCCCTTTGGCCGTGGGAGAACATTTATGAGCAGCGCCCCGAAGGCGGTTGATCTGATTTTGGGTGGGTGGCAACTTGGCGGTATAGTGACGGCGCAGAGCGGACTACCATTCACTCCGCTGCTTGGGTCAGCAGATCCTGCGAACGTCAATCGCGCGTATGGGTATCTGCCGAACGTCATTGGGTCACCCGCTTTGGCGAACCCTTCGATTCAAGAGTGGTTTAACGTGAATGCTTTTGCTATCCCCGCTAAGTACACAATTGGCAATGCTGGCAGAAACATCCTCCGCGGGCCCGGATTGCAGAATTGGGATCTGGCGGTTTTGAAGGATTTTCATTTTACCGAAAGGCGTTATCTGGAGTTTCGAGGTGAGTTCTTTAACGCGCTCAATCACGTGAATTTCGGCAATCCGAATCCCAATATCGACGATCCGGTCCACGGCGGACAGATCACCAGTACCTCCACGGATCCGAGGATTCTTCAGTTTGCACTGAAGCTGTATTTTTGAACATGATGGTGGAGCGACCGTTCCCGCATACACTTGCCCATTAGGAGGCTGGCGGGTAAGCTGCGGGCGCCGTTTAGCCGAAAATGAAGATTACTGGCGTTGAGCTGTTCGTCCTGAAGTCACCGGGCCTGTATCGGAACCCGGACACCTCCAGCGAGCCTCCCGGGCCGACGTATCTCGGATTGGTAAAGGTGTCGACCGACGCGGGAATCTGCGGATATTCGGATGTGGAGACGGCGCCGTCTGTGGCCAAGGCCGCCGTCGAAGCTCCGCGCTGGAGCGAATCCGGCATGGAGTGCTTCGACGGCTTGGCGTCCCTGCTCGAAGGGGAAAATCCGCTCGAAGTAGAGAGGCTTTGGTACAAAATGTACCGCGGCACTATTTATTACGGCCGCAGAGGAGTCGCCATTCAGGCGATTTCCGCTATCGACATCGCTTTGTGGGACATTGCGGGCAAGTTTTACCAGACCCCGGTCCATATACTACTTGGCGCGAAATGGCGCGATAAGGTTCGGGCCTATGCGAGCACCCTGTTTCGCCCTGAGCCCCACGCGATCCGTGAAGCTGTAAAGGGCTACCTCAACGAAGGCTTTACGGCCGTGAAGTTCGGCTGGGGAGTTTTTGGCAAAGATCGGGAGACAGATCTTCGCCTGGTGGAGGCTGCCCGAACCCAACTCGGCGAATCCAACGATCTTTTGATCGATGCAGGATGGTTCGTGGAACGTACGCCGAAGGAGGCGATCCAACTGGTGCGCGCGCTCGAGCCGTTCCGGCCCTTCTTTGTCGAGGAGCCGCTTCATCCCGAAGACTACGACGGCTACCGCGAACTGCAGCAAACAGTCGACACAATGATTGCTTGCGGAGAGCAGGAATCGACAGATTGGGGCTTCCAACAATTGATCGAACGCGCCCGGGTCGACATTGTGCAGCCGGACTTGACGCGTTGCGGCGGCTTCACTGCGGCGCGGAAAATCGTACATCTCGCCGAACGAGCGAATCGCCTGGTGATACCACACTCCTGGTGTTCGGATCTGCTCACTGCGGCATCTTTGCATCTCAACGCTTTTCAGCGCCGGGCGGTGTTCGTCGAATTCAACACCTCGCAAGGGCCGCTCAGCCGGGAATTGGTGAGAAATCCGTTGAAGCTGAAAGATGGGCACCTTTCGGTTCCCGAAGGCCCTGGATTAGGTGTCGAAGTGTCCGAAGAGACGATTGGCCGTTATCGAATTGCGTGATTCCACTGTTCAGCATGCTGAACAGTAGCTCTGAGCCCGATAGGGCGTGCTTGACAATCACGGAGAGCGCGTTTAAGTTGGAGACGAGGCAAAATGGCGGTGGGAAATTCTGGCAAGTCTCTGGTTCCGGCACTCGAGAGAGGATTCGCTATCCTCGAAGTGCTTGGCCGCTCCAGAGCAGGCCTGACGCTATCGCAGCTAACGCGCAGCCTTTCGCTGCCAAAGAGCTCTGTACATTGTTTGCTACGGACGCTTCATGCCTCCGGCTATCTATATAAGGACAGTGTTTCAGCCAAGTACAGAATCAGCCTGAAGGTTTGCGAACTTGCCCGGCAAGCTCTGAACGGAACCGGTATCCGCGAGATCGCACGCCGCGATCTGAAGAAATTGAGCGACGGTACCGGGCTCACAGTTCATCTCGGTATCATTGAGCAGTCTTCGTGTGTTTTGATCGAAAAGCTAACTCCGGTGGGAGGCCCACGAACTTCGACCTGGGTAGGCAAACAATTAGGGCTGCACTGCACTGCAATTGGAAAAGCTCTCATCGCCCGTGTCCCGTCCGATGAGGCGATGCGGCTGATCGCGAATCAAGGTCTGATCCGATACAACGACAACACAATAGTATCGTTGCGGCAATTGAATAGCGAGCTAGAAAAGATCCGCAATCAGGGATACTCTCTCGACGACGAAGAAGAGGAGATCGGAGTGCGTTGTATCGGACGCGCAATTGCGAATGCATCGGGAGAAGCCGTCGCCGCACTTAGCATCACCGGCACGGTAAATCAAATCAACAGCGAACGGGTCCGGCTCCTTGCCAACACCGTGATTGATACCGCGAACCGAATCGAAAGACAGATGAAAGGGCATAACTTGGACCTTGGATGCGCTTTGCCCGTTTCCGAATTTGGCACTATGCGCCCAGGCTCCCTCGCCTTGGATCGCGATGAGGCAGACAGCAGCCCGGCAGATCATGATCGTAGATGTCCACAGCCATTATTTCCGAGATCCGGATCACTTCACGCCTGAATTTATTTCGCAAGCGAAGCACGGCAGAAAAATCGATCTGACCGTGCGTTGGAGTGAGTATGCGCCGACTGCGGAAGCGGCGGCGAAAACCATTGTATTCGGCGGGAAAGCTCGTCTGTCGGGGCTCTGGGTCCCTGACGCTGAGGTTGCCGCCTACGTGAAAACTGCTCCAGACCGTCTAATTGGTTTCCTGTCACTAGACCCCACGCAACCTTCCTGGCAAGAAGAATTGGAAGAAGGACACCGGCAGCTCGGTTTGAAAGGCATCAAACTCATGCCGATGTACGCTGGCTTTCTTCCAAATTCGCGCGAACTCGATCCGCTCTGGGAGTACGCATCCCGCCATGGTCTGCCGGTCCTCTGTCACACCGGTACGACCTTTATCCAGCAGGCGCCGCTCGCTTGCACCCTGCCCCGGCTGATCGACGACGTCGCAATCCGCTTTCCAGACGTGCGGATTATCATGGCTCACCTCTCTCATCCCTATGAAGGCGAATGCGTGGTGACGATCCGCAAACATCCAAACGTATACGCCGACTGCTCGGCTCTGCACTATCGTCCCTTTCAGCTTTATCACTCGCTCATGCTGCTGCAGGAGTACGGCGTCTGGCAAAAACTGTTGTTCGGGAGCGATTACCCATTTACGACGGTTGCAGCCAGCCTGGAAGGAATGAGGGGGTTGAATCAGATGCTGGAGGGTACCTCGTTGCCGCGGTTGGACATGGGCGCCATGGAAGAAATGTTCGAAAGGAACACACTCGAATTACTCCAGCTTGCAAGCTGAAGATCCTCCCCATGCCAGCGGTTGTTCACAGCCCCGAGCAAATTGATTTTGATACTCCCGGCAAGCGCCACTATCAAGTCGCATTTCACCACGACTCCTCTTGGGGCTACTCACTCGTTCCGGTTACGGTGATCCGCGGCGCAAGGACAACAGCGGAACCACCGGGCATCGCTGTTTTCGGCGGCACCCACGGAAATGAGTGGGAGGGGCAAGTCGCAGTTAAGCGGCTGTGCTGCGACTTGGACCCGGCGGTAATTCGAGGTCTGGTCATTCTCATCCCGCAATTAAGTGAAAGCGCGTGCGCCGCCAATCAGCGCGTTTCCCCGCTCGATGACGTCAATATGAACCGCGCCTTTCCTGGCGATCCGCGGGGCACAATTTCCCGCCGCATCGCCGATTTCGTAAAGCGGGAGATCTTTCCGCGTGTCGGGATTGTGGTAGACCTCCACTCGGGAGGCCTCGAGGGCGGTTTCGCGCTATGCACATCGCTCCATCCTGTTCCGGACCGGAAACAGCGGGAGGAGATGATCGAAGCCGCGAAACTTTTCGATACTCCATTTGTCTTTCTTTACTCGAGCGCGATGGCTTCGGGTCTGCTTTCGGACGAAGCGGAATCAGAAGGCAAGATTACCCTGGGCGGTGAATTTGGCTTTGGGGAAGGTGTCAGCCGCCGAGGGGTGCGGCACGCATACGAGGGCGTCAGGAATCTCCTCCTCCGATATGGGTTCATGGACGGCACGATCATGAAGGTGGATTCCGGCCGCATGACCGAGCCGCGAATCGTTTCCGCTGTCAACCTGGAAGACTATGTTCCCTGCCCACGGTCTGGAATTTGGGAATCTCACGTCGACCTGGGGCAGGATGTTTGTGAGGGGGACCTGATTGGCTACCTGCACGATTTTGCGGACCATTCCGCAGAACCGCTGGAAATTTGCGCGCCTCGCTCAGGTGTTGTCATCATGATGCATGCGCCCGCGGTTTCCAGTAAGGGCGTAACGCTTTTTACGATTGCACAAGATAACGAGATATGAGGTTCAGCGGTGCGCGAGAGCGCAAATGATTTCCACTTATCGCTCGATACGCCCGCTCAACGGATGTGCAAGTCAGGCTCGATTTCCACGCCATACTTCTAGGCTACGGAACAGAATCCCGTCACGCGCAATGACCTGAATCTGCTGGGCTTCTTGGCGATGAGCGGCATGGCTTTTGGATCACGTCCAGGAGGTCGAGAAAATAAGCTTCCTGAAATCAATAGATTACGTATTGGTGGACGGCATGGGATTCGAACCCACGACCCCCACGTTGCGAACGTGGTGCTCTCCCAGCTGAGCTAGCCGCCCACAGCCGTCACTATAACATCCGCGCGTGCTAGGATGGCTCTTCGCGCGGGCCTTCCTATATATGGTTCTCTCCGATGTCGATATCCGGCGCTACCTGGAATCCGGCAAGATCAAGATCACGCCGCCTCTGCCGCCGGAGCAGTTCGGAAGCTGCTCGGTCGATTTTCGCCTAGGGACGGAGTTCAGCGTCTTCGAGCACAGCCGCCATGCCTTCATCGATGTGCGCGATCGCGGAGCGATCCAGGACATCATGCGGCCGATTCGTGTCAAAGAAGGCGAGCCGTTCATTCTCCAGCCGCGCGAATTCGCGCTAGCGATTACCGAAGAAATGCTCGAACTGGACGACGATGTTCTGGGACGCCTCGAAGGCCGTTCGAGCCTGGGGCGTATCGGTATCATCGTCCACGGCACGGCCGGACTGTTCGACCCCGGCTGGCGCGGCAAAGCGACGCTCGAGTTGAGCAACCTCGGCATTATGCCGGTAGCGCTCTACCCGGGCATGCGCATCTGTTCGTTCACCTTCGAGCAGCTCACGACTCCCGTTGCCGTTCCTTATTACAAGAAGGCCGGCAACAAGTACGCCGGCCAGACCGCGCCGCTCGCGAGCAAGCTGACTTCGGAAGTGAAGCGGTAGAAATTCGCTCGCTTACGCTCACGGTTCCGTTGATATTTTTGCCCTGCTGTTTCTCAGGCAAAGCCCCAAAAGACCATCAATGCTCGCGCGACAGCCAGCATCATTTCGAGCGTGACGGCAACCAGGTCGCCGCGGCTTACTCCCACTTCCAGCTCTCATGATCCGCCGCATGTTCCAGCCACGCCAGTGTTTCCGCCTCATGTGGACTGTTTCGACGATTTCCGATTGACGCCGGCACTCTGCGGCAAAACCGCGCTTTCGGGTATCGGGCACCCAAATTTGATTCGGCCGGAGTCCGGCCTTTTTCAGTGCGGTTCGATGCTTTTGTACGCGCTTGGCTACGTCGTTCTTCATGCCGTTACATCAACAGGATGGCAACAACAGGATGGCAACGGTTACATGTAACACCTCATTCATGCCGAAGCGTCTCCATGGGATCGACTTTGGCGGCCCGGCAGGCGGGGGTCCGCTCAGCATATTCTGCTCTCCTCAGCCATACCCGGGCCAGCGGCCCTTCCACCCAAGTTTTGACGTGCGCCCACTTTCTCAGCGGCGCCGCAGCAGACTTAGCATCGCAGCGCCGTTCGGCGAGCCAAGACCGGTGCAAGCGTCCCAGCCCGGAGCGGCGTTGTAGGCGCCGTTGGTGCCGGAGACGATATCGTGCAGCGCTTTGTGCTGAGAAAGCGTGCCGTAGAGCACCGGATGGAACCAGCCGAGATTGCAGCCAAGCTGCTCGTTGAACAAAGCAATCAGGGCGGCCCAAAGCGGTGCCACGGAGCTGGTGCCGCCTACAACGCCTTCCTCACCATCGACGATTACGGCATATCCGGTGGCGGGATCGGCTACGCCGGCGATATCGGGAACGCCGCGGCCGGTTTTGTTGGCGCTATCGGCAGGTTGGGGGACGTTGAGGCCAGATTGATAGAGTGGCAGCGGAAAATAAGTACTGACGCCGCCGCCGGTTGCTCCGCCGTTGGTGCCGTCGTTCCATACGGTTTCCGAAGCGATGCCTCCGTTATCGGCGACGAGGCGCGTTCCGCCGCAGGCGAGCACCCAGGGGCTGGAAGCGGGAAAGTCGACGTGATTCTCTCGGTCCGGTTCGCCGTCCGTTGAGCCATTGTCGCCCGAAGCCGCACAAACCGTAATACCGAGCAGAGCGGCATCATGAAAGGCCGCGTTGAAAGCCTCCAGCGCTTGCGGCGTCCATTCGCGTTCGGCCATGCCCCAGCTTATGGAGATGACCGAGGGCTTGCGGACAGTGTCATGAATCGCGGCGTTGATGGCATCGAAGAAGCCTTGATCGGTATTGGGGCCAAAATAAACCGCGATGCGGGCGCCCGATGCAACTCCGCCGGCGACTTCGATATCGAGGGCCACCTCGCCATCGGCGCCGCCAGGATTCCCTTCGGGACAGTTGCACGCGCCGCCGACCGATACCGAGGTGACCGCGACGTCATCCAAGCCGAGTTTCTGCCAGTATTCACGCAGATCCGATCTGTTGAATCCGCCGCCGAGCTCGATCAAAGCGATGGTCTGCCCTTTGCCGGTGTTCGGCGGGAAGTTGTAGAGTTTCGCGATTTCGGGAGGCGTGTAGGAAACGACATGAGCAGAGTGCGGCAGAATGCGGCGGCTGGTGGAGACAACCGGCCGCCGGTCGAAGCCGAAAACCGCAAGAACACGTCCATGGAGCGAGTACGGCAGGCGCAGCGAGCCTTGACGGGTGCGAACAGTGCGGCTTTCGATCTGTCGTATGTCGAGATCGGCTCCGAAAATCCCGGCAAGGCGGCCGAGCGGCCCGGCGATGCCTATGGAGCGCGCGGCGGTATCGACACGCGTCACCCAAAAATCGTTTGCGGCGGCGAATGCCTCGACAGCTTCGATGTCGGCGGGATCGGCTCCGTGCCGCCTTCCGAGCGCGGCATGCGTGAGGTGGGCGCTTTCGGCGCGCGGTTCCGGCGCTTGGTTACGGCGGCGGAGAATAAGGGTCAGCTCGACAATTTCGCCCGCAGCAGGTTTGCCGGCGAAGACTGAACCGGCGGGATGCTCGCGATAGCTGCCGTGCAAAGGAAGATGAGAGATCATGAAGGCTCCTGGCGAGAAGCTACATCGCAGGCCGGCGCAAAGAAATGCCGCACTCGACCACGGGGGGAGCGAAGCCGTTGAGTTTCAGAGGCTTACCGCGGAATATCGAAAATCGCAATCACTGTGACCCGCCGATGCGCTTAACCTGGATGGAGAGCATGCATTATCGAAAGAAATTAGTCTGGCTGACGCTGCTGATAGCGGGCTTTGCGAGCATAGCAACCGCCCAGGGACTGAAGAGCATTTTTGCAGCCACGACACCGAAGGCGAAACCAGCCGCTCCGGTCGATCCGCTGGGGCGGCAGACGCCCCGTTCGGCGATGTCAAATTTTCTAAGCGCCTGCCATGGGAACGGGTTCAAGCGCGCGGCGCAGTATCTCGACTTGAGCGGCATTCCGAAATCGCAGCAAGCCAAAGAGGGGCCGCAACGCGCAAAGACTCTGTGCATTCTGATCAATCGCAACGCTCAATTTGAACTGCGCCACCTGAGCGAGGCGGCGACAGGGGCGCTCGAAGACGGATTGCAGCCGAGCAAGGACCTTTTGGCGACCTTTCAGCTTGATAACAATCCCGTATCGCTCTATCTGCAACGGGAAGAGCGGAACAACATGGCAATCTGGCTGGTGTCGCCGGACAGCGTGGCGCACCTGCCGGAACTGGTCTCTTTGACAAAAGCGACCGCATTCGAGCAGTGGCTGCCCGATCCGCTGGTGAGGATCACATTCGTCGGCACTCCGGTGTGGATTTGGATCGTGCTGATCGTAATCGCCTTCATCCTGGGCGCACTCTCGAAAGCGATCTCGCGATTGGTTCTGGCGATCATCAAGCCATTTGCGACGCGGAAGGACAAATCCTCCATGGTGATCCACCGCCTGGAGGCGTTCATCGATCCGCTGCGGCTGATCGTCGCGGTGATCCTTTTCCGCATCGCGATCAATTTTGTCACTCCTTCGGCTCTGCTGCGGCAGTACATACTTTACATGCTCACGCTGCTGTTTGTAATCGGCGCGGCGTCGGTCGTGATGCGGATCGTGGACGTGGTTGGGGACAGGCTCATGTCCCGCATGAACCCAAAGGACCGCGCGCTCTCTTATGGAGTGTTCCGCCTGAGCGAGCGGTTCATTAAGGTCTGCATTTTCTGCATTGCCGTGCTGTTCCTGCTGCACCAATGGGGTTTTCAGATCGGCGCAATCCTCGCCGGACTGGGCGTAGGCGGCTTGGCTGTAGCGCTGGCGGCGCAGAAAACGCTGGAAAACCTGTTCGGCGGCATTTCGGTCATCAGCGACCGTTCGGCGGTGGTAGGCGATTTTTATTTGTTTAGCGGGCCGCGGGGAACTATGGTGGGAACGGTGGAAGAGATCGGGTTGCGCTCTACCAGAATCCGCACCCTGTTTCGCACCATCGTGACGATTCCGAACGCCATGTTCGCGACGATGCAACTGGAAAATTTCACCGTACGGAACATGATGTGGTTCCATCCGACGCTGCACTTGCGGCGCGACACGCCTCCGGCGAAAGTCCGCGCCATGATGGACGCGATGGTGAAGATTCTGGAGGATCACCCGCTGATCGATCCCACGGATGTGCCCATGCGGTTTTCGGGGATCGAAGATCAGGGGCTTAAGCTGGAAATCTTTTCCTACGTGACGACGGACGACTATAACAAATTTCTGAACGTTCAAAGCGAAGTGCTGCTGAAGTTTCTGGAAGCGGGCGAACAATTGGGCGTCGGCTTTGCGGTACCGTTCCAGGAAATCACTCCGGGCAAGAAATGGGCCGAGGAAGCGGAAGCATTTTTCCCGCACATGGCTGCGGGGGGCAACGGCGTCAAAGCGGAAAGAGATTGAAGGCGGCTTGTTCTCAGAACGAGACGCGCAGAGGGCGTTTCAGCACCAGCGCGGTGATCATGGAGATGATAAACAGCCAGACGATCCAGTTGAGGCCGAAGCCGAGCCAATGGATGGAGCGTGAAGGATAGCGGATATCAATCCAGGCGAGGTCGCCGCGCGGCAAACGGCTTTCGGTCGGATGCCAGAAGAGCTGCCAAAACGAGCGTGCCCGGCGCGTGGAGAGAAAATGACGGCCGGAACCGGCGGTCACGTCCTTGGTGACGATCTGGGTGGGCAGAACGATGCGCAGCGTGCCGGAGGTGGCGCGAAGCGGGCGAATGCGCCAACTGATCTCGTGTTTCACCGGAATGCGCACACCGGGAGTCTCCACCGCAAAGCCCGGCGGCGCTTGCAGGATCGGATCGGTGGAAGCCGCGCTCAGAGAGTGGTGCAATTTGGCCGTCACGATGGTCGGCTGTCCGGTAACAAGCGGGGCCTTCGCGTAGTACGGGTCGAGAAACGCGATGAGCAAAGCCACCGGAACGCACAGAATCAGCGCCGGAACCAGCATCAGCGCCAGATAGCGCAAGTTGACCCAAAGCAGCGTTCCCTGGGCGCGCCAGACCAGCCGCGGCTCGTCCACAAACAGGCGCAGTTCGTATAAGCTAGCCTGCACGCGGCGGCGCGTGGCGCGGATGGCCCGCTGGTTGGAAAACTGGCGGAAGGCGAACAGAAAGACTACGCCCAGGCCGATGCTCAACGGGATCAGCGTCCAGGCGCTCATTCGAGATACCCCAAGCCCTTCAGCTTCTTCACGATGGCTTCGTCGGATTCGGCGCCTTCCAGACGCGAAAGCTCTTTTTCGACGATGTGTTCGATGAATTCTTCGGGCGAAGAATAGCCGGCAAGCTCGCTGCATTTTTTCGCGCGCGCGAGAAGGTCTTTGTCCAGTTTGATAGTGGATTTAGGCATGGGTGCTACTGAGGTTGAAGTCCCGCGCGGGTTAAAACCCGCCCTCCAAAGATAGAATGACCGATCATCTCCGAGGGTTTCGGGATTCCGAATTGAGCAAGCAACGTTACCGTCACATCGTAGAGATGCGGATGCTTCATAGTGACCGGGCGGTTGGTAATGAGCGTGCCGGGCACAAATTCGGGAGCCATGCAATGGTCGCCGCGCCATTCGTCGGTGTTGTTCACAATCAGTTTGGGAGGCGTCGCGCCCAATGCGGTTCCCCAAGACACGCGATAAGGCGGATAGTATCCGACCACCATGTCCGGCGCAGAGTCGTTCGGAGAGCCGCCGGGGCCGAACGGAAGCGCCGCCTGGTAGACGACCGGTTTACCATTGAGCGGATCGCGGAACGATTCCAAACGGCGCTGGATGTCTTTCAGCAGCGCTTTGGTCTCGTCTCCCGGAGCGACGATGCCATCGCCCTCGCGATCGATCTGATTCACATACAAGCTGTTCAGGCCGATCGCGTAGGCCTTGGTGCGGGACCAATCGACGTGCTGAAAGAACTCGCCGCCCGATGTAAAGCCTGGTTTGAGAGCAAGAAATCCCTGCCGGAGCAGCCATGTATTCAAGTTCACCGCGCGTTGGAAGCTGGCAAATCCGTGGTCCGACATGACGATGATGGTGGCATCCGGCGCATGTTTCTCGACCCAGCCGACGGTTTGGTCGACCAGTTCGTAAGTCTTCAGCAGGTCTTGGTCGTATTTGCCCCAAAGCATGTGCGAGTTCTGGTCGACGCCGAAAAAGTGAAAGAACAAAACGCCGTCGTGGGAATGTTCGACGCCGTAGCGCAGCACTTTCAATAGTTGATGGGAAACCTGGCGGCTTTGCTTCACGTACTCGGCTTCGGTAAATACGTGCTGCCGGTAAGCGGAGGTAGCGAACGGCATTCCCTGGGTATAGAACGGGCCGATAGCTTTCGCAATCCGGCGGCTGTAAGAGGGCGGCTGCGTAATGGTAAGTTGAGGGCTTTGGGGATCGACATTGACCGGCGAAATGTACACCTCGAACCGCGGATGGAGCTGCTTGACATAAATGCGGAACATGCCGGTGGCGCTTTGGAGCCACGGAATTAAGGGGAAATGAACTTCCACCCAGCGCGACCATTCGCCTTGCTTCAAAACTAATTGCTGATCTCCGGCGTCGAAGCGCGCAACCGGCTCGGTCGGGTCCACGTAGGCATCGACTTTCGCATAGGTTGGTGCATGATCTTTGCGCAACGGATTCGCTGGACCTTCGACGCAAAGAACGGCGTGCCCATTGTCAAGATGCACGCGAATGATCGCGCCGCCCGGGACTGCGCCGACTTTCCATTTTGGATCGTCGGTGTAAAACGAGAATTCGCCGAAGGTGCCGCGGAGATCGGGCGTGCCCATTCCGGAAAGCGCGCGGCCTTTGGTCTTCGCCGGGGGATAGTTGGTCGGCATGCGCAGGATGGTTGTGGGGATGCCGTGCCGGTCGAGAATTTTCCAAAAAGGCGTTCCTTGGCGGAAGGTGTGCACGCGCCCGTGTGTCAGCGGCAAGAGATACGGGCCGATGGGAAGCGAAAATCCGCCCGTGACGCTCTCACCCAGGGAAGAGCGCGGCAAGTAGGTATCGGGATCGCGTTCTACAAAATCGAAGATGCCGGTCGCGGCGGGTTTCATACCGGTAATAAAGGTAGACCAGGCCACCGGGCTTTGCGGCGGCGTAGTTGTTTGCAGGGGCTCGAAACTCCCCTTGTGGCGCATCCGGTTGAGATTCGGCAAATCGGCCCAGTGCTGCGAGACAAAAACAGGGCTCATGCCATCGATGCCGAGAACGATGATGCGTTTGCCGTGGGTGTTGTCGGGCGGAGGGGAACTGCTGCATCCCACAGCGGCGCACAGCAGTGAGACGACAGCAACCCCGGCGAGGGCATGCAGGCCAAAGGCCTGCTCCACAAACCTAAACCGCATGACCACACAAAGACTTGCCTTCCATCCAGGCGGGCGGGTCGAGACCGAATAGAGTGAGCGCGGTCGGAGCCATGTCTTCAATGCCGGGGTCTTCCGTTTCCAGCTTGCGATTGCAGAACAGAACGCCGGGCACGAGCAGCGGGTCGACAGAATGATCGCCGCTCCAGGCTTTGCGGTTGTCTTCAAAAACGGTTGCACTTACCTTGCCCACCGCGGCGTCCCAGGAGGTTCGGTATCCGTCGTTATATCCGACGATCATATCCGGTGCGTGCTCCAAATACGGTCCGCGGTAGAGTTCGCTGGTGGCATAGACGTTCCGGATGCCGGCCGTATCGTGCTCCTCGTCGTGAAGCGAAGTTAGCTTTGCGATCAATTCTTTTTTCAGCGTCTCGGCTTCCGCGCCGGGGGCGACAATGCCGCAGGCTTCCCTGCCCTTCAGGTTGAGATACAAGCCGCCGAGCCCCATGGTATAAGCCTGGGTGCGCGACCAATCGACGCCTCGGAAGTAGGGGCCGCTCTCCTGTGCTCCGTCCTGCAGCGCCAGATAGCCGTTTTCGCGCAGCCACGTGTTCAGGTTGATGCCGCGGCGAAAGCCGCAGAATCCATGATCGGACAAGACAAACAAGGCGGTCCGCTCGTCGGTATGTTTGAGCGCGAGGCCGACCAGATCATCCATTTTCCGGTACATATCTTCGATCACGCCGCCATACTTGCCGGGCTTTGCCAAATGGCGATAGAACATGTGCTGGATGCGGTCGCTGGTATCGAAGACGCAGGCGACCGTGCCGCGCGGAGTTTTTTCCAGCGCATTGCGGAACATGGCGGTGCGCTCTTCCATCAGCGAATAGGCCTGTTCGAGGAAATCGCTCTCGCTGATTACGCCTTCGTTCAAGGCCCAGGTGTCTTCCGCCATGCCGAGCGTGGAAAACGTTCCCATCACTTTGGCGAGATAGGAAGCGTAGAACGACGGATGGCTGACCGGCAGCGCGGGCTTTTCCGGATCGATCTGCACGGGCGAGGCGTAGAGCGAAAATTCCGGTTCGGTCTCGGTGATGAGGAAGCGGGCGATGCCGTGGACTTTGATACCCATTCCGGCGGAAAAGGCTAGCTTGATCCAAGGCGAATAACGGCCCGGCTCGAGGGGGACCGATTCCTGCTGAATCTTGAGCATGAAATTTCCATTCTTCGCGACAATGCGAAACGGCAGTTGAAGCGCGCCGCCGCCCTCGAGGAGAGTGTTTTCCGGGCCTTCCAGCGATCCTTCCAAACCGTTTGCCGAACGTTTCAGCGGATAGCGGCTGCCGCCTTCGTAGGTGGCTTCTCCCAAACGCGTAGTGAAGAACGAAAAGCTGCCCTGGGTGCCG
>DASVGP010000185.1:0-7474 GCA_036379475.1 Bryobacteraceae bacterium
CCGCCAGCGCGGACTCAGCGAGTCAACCATATTCCAGGCGTGGCGAATCGCCGACCGCTTTTTGCAGTTCCGGTTTGGCGGCGAGATTGGCGAAATCTCGCGGATAACGGCGAACGACATTGTGGCGTTCATGCAGGAGGTTTGCATCGCGCTTTCACTACCAGCCTGCCTTAGGTCGCCCGCTGCTGCGCACCCGGACGGCCGCCATCTATGAGCCGTTCGCATGGTGCTTTTGGGGGTTTCGCAATTCAACGGCTCGCGATCCTCGAATTCGAAACCCTCTGTTTGAAGGCGAAATGATCGTGCTGGGAGGCTCCATGCTATCCATGTTGCTGTTCTTCGCGGTGGCGAACCGGCGTGCGCGACGGCTATCTGAAAATGCCGAGGACCTGCACGGATCGGCGCGCTGGGCAAGACCGAAAGATGTCGCCGCAACCGGCCTCCCGCAGGCAAACACCGGTGTTTACGTAGGCGGCTGGTACAGCCAATCCAAACGCAAGCTCGTATACCTGCGGCATAACGGGCCGGAGCACATTCTCGCCTTCGCTCCAACCAGGTCAGGCAAAGGCGTGGGACTGGTGATTCCCACCCTTCTTTCCTGGAATGAGAGCGCGGTCGTTTACGACATCAAAGGCGAGAATTACGCCAAGACGGCGGGCTTCCGTTCGCGCCACGGCCAAATCTGCTTCAAGTTTTCTCCGGTCGAGGACGGTTCGTCCTCGCGGTTCAATCCGCTTGCCGAAGTACGCCTGTTCACCCCGCGCGACGTTTCGGACGCTCAAAACATCGCCGACATGATCATACGTAGCGGCGAGGATAGCCCGATGGAACGCCACTGGGAAGATACCGCCGTTTCGCTCACCACCGGCATGATTCTGCACGTCTGCTACACCGCCGCCGCTGAGCGCCGCGTTGCAAGCCTCGCCGACCTGGCCGGCCATTTCACCCGTCCCGGCATTGACTTTCGGGAAACGCTCAATGAAATGCTGAGCTATCCGCATGATCCGCGATTCAAGCGCAGTTGGCACACGCCCTCGGGATTGAAAACTGCCACGCATCCGGTTGTATCCGAGAAGGCGCAAGAGATGCTTGATAAAGAAAGCAAGGAACTGTCGGGCGTCCTCTCGACGGCAACAATGGCCCTCGCCCTCTATAGCGACCCGCTGGTCGCCCGCAACACCAGCGCGAGCGATTTCACCATCGACGACCTCGTGAATTACGAGCGCCCGATCTCTCTTTATTTGGTTGTCCCGCCTTCCGACAAGATCCGCTTGCGGCGGCTCATCCGGCTTATGTTCACAATGGTCGTGAATCGGCTCACAGAGCGCATGGCTTTCGATGGAGCCGAGCAAAAGCGCAATCGCCACCGGCTGCTGTTCCTAATCGATGAATTTCCCAGCCTGAATCGGATGGAAATCTTTGCCGATGCGCTGTCGTACATGGCCGGGTACGGCCTCAAAGCATACCTGATTACGCAGGACATTCGGCAGATTGTGGATGCGTATGGGCAGAACGAAAGTATTGTTTCCAACTGCCACGTGCGAATCGCGTACGCGCCCAATCAGGTTGAGACGGCCGAGTTGCTCTCGAAGATGACGGGAACGGCGACCGTCCAGAAAGCCAGCTTCAATTTCTCCGGCTCACGATTTTCGCCAGTCATGTCCCATGTCAATGGCAGCGTCGATCACGTCGAGCGCCCGCTGATGACTCCGGACGAAGTAATGCGGCTTCGGCCGCCACAGAAATCCGGCAACGGCTCTTCTGAAAAGATCGTGGCGCCGGGCGACATGCTGATCTTCGTCTCGGGCCACTTCCCGATTTTGGGTATGCAGATGCTGTACTTCTTTGACCCGGAACTCCGGAAACGCGCTGAGATTCCACCTCCCGCCAGGCTGAAAGCTCTGGACGGCAAGGCTGAGATCGATCAGAAGCCGATTGGTCGGACGAGCAACGTCATTAGCAGCCCGGAACGAGCAGTTGATGAGGATGCGACCACGCTTTTAGAGAAGGGCTTTTTGGAAGAGCTGCGGTCCGGGAATGCGCAGCCGCATTAGGGAGGGCGACCGATGCAAAAGAACCGAATCGAACTGGCGGGCTATCTCGTGACCAAACCCGAAGCCCGTTTTCTTCCATCAGGAACCAAGGTGGCGATTGCCCGCTTGAAGGAGAGCTATCACTATATCGGCAGCGACGGAAAGCAGCAAACACACACAAATTGGCACAGTCTCGTTTTCTATGGCGAGTTGGCCGATATCGCCTTGTCATACGAGAAGGACGACAACATCTATGTGGACGGATCGCTGCAGCAGAGAAAATTCACCCCCGCTGACCGCGTCACGCGCACCGTTTATGAAATTCACGCCCGGAGCTGTCATCGAATCGCAGCATTCAGATTCGAGCGGGAAGATTCGCCAGATGATGCCGGCGATGCTCCGAATTCAGGAGGAAATTACGATGACCCTTCGTGGCCCGTTGGCCCTGCTTAGTGGCTCGATTCTCGCATCCGTCGTTCTAACCGGTATCTGCATAGTGTTCCAAGGTGCCGGAATCCGGCTGAATACGTCCGCCCCGCTGCCAATTGGCCTCTATAGGACGACATCTGATAAAGCAGCAAGGCTCATTGAATTCTGCCCGGCCGAGCCGGCCGCATCTCTCTCAGTAAATCGCGGCTATCGCCGGCGCGGGAACTGCCCAGACGGCGCCGAGCCGCTCTTGAAGCCGATTGTTGCCGTAGCCGGCGATACCGTAAAAGTGTCACCGCAAGGCGTCGCGGTGAACGGAAGATTGCTTCCCAATAGCGCCGCCCGCCCGTTTGATACGAAGCACCGACCGCTCCCGCACTGGCCCTTTGGTGAATATCGCGTCCCGCCCGGCAGGTTGTGGGTCATTTCTTCCTATAACGTCCGCAGCTTCGATTCCCGGTACTTCGGACCTGTCTCCGCTTCGGCAATACGCGCCCACTTGCGACCTGTGCTAACCGAATAACCTTATTGATTTGGTAGTGACGTAGTGCTTGCCTTCGGTGCATCAGAGAGGAAATCTGTGGAGAAGACTTACATGTAAAACCGGTACGAAGGGTTGGCGTCTGATTGTCGGACAGCTCCGTCATCAGCATCCCGACCTTCCGTGCAAAAGCAATCGTAATGGGATATCTGCCGAGGCCTTCGCTATTACTCCAGTTCATTTTCGTGAGGGCTAGGAGTTCACGGGCCCGCTCACGGATATCCGTGTCTCCACACGATCCGATCTCGATGGGTGCGGGAATATGCGGACCGGGATACTCATCACACCAAGGGACATAGCCCATCGTAAACAGATACGACTCGTTATTGATCATGCAAAGCGTTCCTCACCATGGCTCCTGCATCCCTTGCGGATGAGCCGGAAGGCAGTGCTTCGCATCCAGATTAAGTCACACGCGGGAATGCGGCCCTCAGCCGCCGATCGAAATCCCTTCTCCTCTTCGGGCTGATAGGTGCTTGTTTTATGTACGACGACGCGCGAGGGGAGCATGCCGGCGAGTCCCTCGTACTTATCGAGCACCTCAGCCATGAGGCTTGCCGCCTGAGCATCGGTTAAGTACGGCTGATGATCTCTGCGCTGATCGTGAGGCACAGGTGAGCCCTTCAGCGCGAAGGGCTCAATCTCATTCGAGAACGCCTGGGCGACGCTGACATCCGCCCGCTCAATCTTGCTTGCCGAACAGCGGCCCTCTTTGTGCTAAGTACTGCTCGGCAGCATCGCGCACTACCCACGCCAGAGATACTTTCTTCTGTTTCGCAATCTCCTCAAGGGTTGTGTAAAGCTCGGGCGGGAAGCTGATCGTCGCGCGAACTGCTGCAGTGCTCTGATCCTTCACCCTTTTCCCCTCTCCTGCTTTTACTCTCATCTGAAATACCGTGGACTTCACCACATTTCACCAAATTGGTGAAGAAAACACAAGCGCTCCTTGAAGAGCGATCGCGGAGGAATGCTGGCTGAAGAAATGGTCACGCTAGGCAAAACAACGCGGCGGGCGCTGGATTTCTTTCGTGGCCGGCCAATCGCGATCTTTGCGAGAAATTGCGGCGCGGAGATCTCGCTGAGCAGGATCATTACGGCCAAGCCCCTATGTCTCGTGCATCGCCCGCTGTCCCTGTTTGCCGCCGAAGACCGTAAATGCTCACCAGCGCTGGCCTTTGCCGCAGGCTGCCCTGGACCTCCTTGAAGGTTACATAAGGCACATATAGTGGGTTGGGGCGTTTTGAATCTGACTGGGCTTTCAATATAACAGAAGTGCTCCAGATTGGAATCTGCCCAAACCGCACCCTTAGGAAAAGGGCTATCTGGAGACCGAGTTAACGGGTAAATGGTAAACTGTTTACCGTTAAACGCAGGGTGGCTACCATGCCTTCAGCAGAAATTGATGGTTTTCCCGTCGACTCGATTCGTGCAGAAGTGACCAGGATTGTCGAGTCTGAATCGTTTCGCTCTTCGAAAGTACTTCGAGACTTCCTGACGTTTGTCGTGGACGCAAAGCTTGCCGGTACTACGGAAAAGCTGAAAGAGTACACGTTGGCCACGGAGATTCTGAATCAACCTCCCCATTTCGATTCTCGGGTCAACAACATCGTCAGAGTCCACGCACATCGTTTGAGAGAGCGGCTGCGAGATTACTACCGGCAAGAAGGCGCTGAGGCGCTCCTTGTTATCGACGTTCCAAAGGGCGGGTACGTGCCAGAATTTGCCGCTCCAGTACCCCCCGCCGCGGAGCCGCAGGTCCTGGCGCCCGCAGGCGTGTCTAAGGGTGAACAAACGAACCGAGTTCCTCCTGGTGTTCAGTCGAACCCTAAGCCAGGACGGCTCTTTTGGTTTGTTACCTCGATCGCCTTGAGCATCGCTGCAGGTTTTGCATTCGGCTGGGCGATTTGGTCGCCTAAAGCCGGGTATCAGCCCTCAAGAGCAGCCCCGAATGCGCCACAGTTGACGCAATTCTGGAGGCCTTTCTGGAAGAGCTCGTTGCCCGCAACGATCGCGATCGCCAACCGCAGCTTCCTCCTGGATGAGCACGGAGCCTATATCCCATATACAGGGCCGCGCGACGGTTTACCGGGAACCTACATAAGCAAAGCAGACGCGTATCCTTATGCGGACCCGAGTTTGTTGAAATCTGCTGGGCGCGTCCAATTCAATGATGCAATTACCGGAATCGGTGAAGCCGAGGCCGTGCATCTCCTCACACAAACATTTGTGCTTGCCGGTCACAGCACAGTGCTCCGAAGGAGCCATCTACTGCGGGTCGGCGACATGCAAACCGGCAACATCATTTTTCTTGGTTCAGCAGCCGGAAATCCATTACTTCGCCCTCTAAACGCTCAATTGGATTTTCAGTTTAGGTCCGGTGGTATCGCAGAGCGCGATGCATCCGCAGCCTACTGTGCCCCCGAACGCGATCCTCAGAGCGGCGCACTGCTCAGCGACTGTGGTCTGATTGCAAGGCTCCCTGGATCGACCCCGAATAGCGTCATTGCAATTTTGGCAGGCGTCTGGACGTATGGTACACTTGCAGCCGCTCGGTTCACCACACAGCCCGAAGGGATTGCTGCTTTGCTAGCCTATCCCGGACTTGCGCAGTCAGGCCGTTTACCAACTTATTTTGAAGCAGTGGTTTCCGCCAAACTCGTCCAGGGAGAGGTTGGCCAAATCCGGCTGCTCACAGTTCGTCGATTCGGTCCGCCTCAGCGGAGGACACTTTTTAAGAGCTTTTAACCGTAAACGCACTTCCCTGCCGGAATCCCAGAACCTACCATCCAGGTATGAATGCACGTTGCTTCATCCGGCGCAGTACTTTGATTTTCCTGGGGACTCTCATCCTTATTGCTGGGGTGCCTCCCCTCCTTTCCCAAGTTGACACGGGCACCATTTTAGGCCTCGTGAAGGACCCGAGCGGAGCGGTTGTTCCCGCCGCTCAGGTAACCATCACGAACGAAGCAACGAATCAAACGATGACGAGCAAGACCGACTCGAACGGCAGCTACACGTTTACTCCTATTCCAGTTGGCGTGTACACCGTGACAGCATCTGATTCCGGATTCCAAAAGACGGTCCATACTCACGTCACTGTGAACATTCAAGAGCAGACCGTAGCCAATCTTACACTAGTTCCCGGTAATGTGACGCAAACCGTTAGCGTCACGGCAGAACCTCCTTTGCTGCAAACTCAGAACGCATCTGTACAGCAGGTTGTCACCTCAAAGGCAATCAATGATCTCCCGCTGAATGGACGCAATGCCACATACCTAGCCCGGCTGGATGCCGGAGTAACGCCCGCGCACAATTCTGGTCGCGGCTTGACCGACAGCGGAAGCTTTTCGGCGAACGGTTTTGGCAGCCTACAGAACAATTACCTGCTCGACGGCATCGATGACAATGCGGAAGTTGGCGATCTCATCAACCAAACGCAGTACGTCGTTATGCCCCCACCCGACGCTGTCAGCGAGTTCACAGTGCAGACGAACAACTATAGCGCCGAGTTCGGCCACGCTGCGGGCGCAGTTCTGAACGCCACCACGAAATCGGGCACCAATCGCCTCCAGGGCGACCTTTGGGAATTCATTCGAAATGACCACCTTGACGGTACACCTTTTTTCCTGAATGCGGCAGGCCAACAGAAGGCCGAGTACCGCCTGAATCAGTTCGGGTTTACTCTCGGCGGCCCGGTAGTCGTTCCTCACATTTATCACGGCAGAAACAAGACATTTTTTTTCGGGTACTACCAAGGAACGAGAATCCGCGAGGGAAGCACAGCGGTTTCCACAGTCCCGACGGTGGCGGAGCGGGCGAGTGGCTTTACGAATTTCCAGGATCTGATCGCTGGACAGTCAGGCACCCGAAAGGACATCTTAGGCAGGAGCTTTCCTTTAGGCACAATTTTCGATCCCGCCACAACCCGAGCTATTACAAAAGGGCAGATCGATCCAGTTACTGGTCTCATGGCCCCTTCCACCGGCTATGTGCGTGATCCTTTCTATCGAGGCTCTTTGAATGGAGTCACAAACTTCACCACACCTGCTGCCGAGGGCCTCTTGAACGTAATCCCTGCGAATCGCCTCGACCCCAACGCCATCAAACTGGTGAATCTATATCCTCAGCCAACGGGCTCCTCCCTCTTGAGCAACTATACGTCAGCCCCCATCGATATGAATGACGAGGACCAGGGCGGTATCCGTATCGACCAGTACTTCGGCGAAAATGATCGGATGTTCGGGAGCTATGCACTATCGGACGTGGTCAGTACGGCTCCCGGTCCTTTTCCAGGATTAGCGGATGGGCAGGCCAATCGCCCTGGTAGTGGAACCACAACCGCTCGAAATTGGGCTGTCAGCGAAACTCATATTTTTTCTCCGACTTTCATCAATGAAGCAAGGTTTGGCTACAGCCGCTTGCATGATGTCAGGCTGCAGTTGAACGGCGATGACCTAAGCAATATTCCAGC
>DASVGP010000186.1:0-11369 GCA_036379475.1 Bryobacteraceae bacterium
CCTCCTTTCATTCTCAAAAAGCAGCTTCGGAACCTCTCACCCAACCGCGCCAGGATGCTTGGCGCTGACGCGAGGTGAGAGTTGCAAAACATCGATGCCCGGCGTGTGCTCGGACACTACACGGGTCGCCAAGGCGGTATGGAGCCCGCCGACACCAGTCTAAAACGAATGCGGCCGGAACTGGTCGTTTCGAAACAGAAGCTGCGGCAAGCCGAAGGCAGTTGCTTTGTGCGCATGAAGCGAGAGGAAGGAAAACAGAACGTGGGATTCAGTTCAAGACTGTTTGTACTGTGTGGGCTGCCGGTGCGCAAGCCGCCTGCCGGCGAGATGCTGTATGGACGGCGAAACGGCGATTTTGTTCTCCAGATCACTGGCCATCCGAATTATGGTCTGCCGTTCGGCCAGGACCGGATCGTGCCGATCTATCTGGCCACGCTTGCGTGCGCCAGCAGAGTCAGACGATTCGCTTCGGCACCGCTGCAGAAATGCTGGAGACGTTCGGCATGCACAAAGGTGGTAAGGAATACCGGCGATTGGTGGCCTCTTTTGAACGGATCTTTGGTGCGACCATTTTCTTCGGAACCAATACACTCCGAGGAACGGCTAAGGTGGTCCAACGCTCGCGCTTCAGCTTTTTCAAGAAGCACAGATCTGGTACAGCCTCAATCCCGACCAATACCCGTGCCGCCAGTGCGGACGCTCGATGTGTTTGGTCCGCTCGAGGTGTTTGGCGATGCCAACCGCTTACGGAGCGACGGATCAATATACGAAATCAGTGTTGTCTCAGCCCGAACCGATCGAGACGTCTCAAGCCATCTCGGCCTTCCGGTTCGTACGGATCAGACCTACGGCGAGTATTGTGGTCCGATCGATACCCTTCTTGTCGCCGGGTACGACGGGGCTTCGAAAGTCCGATACGAACGGAACTTTCTAAAATGGCTCAACGAGAGCTGTGCGAGCAGTCGGCGCTTTGGTTCGGTCTGCACTGGCGCGCTAGTCCTGGCTGAGGCCGTCCTTCTTGATGGGCGGCGCGCAACGACTCACTGGAACTGGTGCGAAGAGCTTGCACGCGACTACCCGCGAGTGACCGTAGACCCCACACCCATCTTTGTTCGAGACGGAAACTGCTATACCTCAGCAAATGTAACTGCTGGAATCGATCTCGCGCTCGCACTTGTGGAAGAGGATCTGGGCAGACCGGCAGCTCTCAAGGTTGCTCAAATGATGGTGGTGTTTTTGCACCGGCCGGGCGGTCAATCGCAGTTCAGCGCGACCCTGATGGCACAGGCTTCTGAGAGACGGCCTCTCGGTGATGTGCTTGCCTGGCTTCCCGACAACATCCGACGTCACCTCTCCATTGAAAGTCTTGCCCGGCGTGCAGCCATGAGTCCGCGAAACTTCGTTCGCATGTTTCACCTAGAGGTGGGCAAAACCCCAGCAAGATACATCGAGGATCTTCGCATTGAGGCAGCGCGGCGCCAGATCGAATCGACAGCGATGACTCTCAAGGAGATTGCACGTTCCTGCGGATTTACCTCTGCAGAGATTCTTCGCCGTGCATTCGTGCGCCGCCTCGACGTTACGCCCCACCAATACAGAGCCTCCTTTGGGCACTCTCGCATACGATAATTCTCTTTGCCGATTGGCAGGAATGGTGGTTCTTTTGTCCGTAATCGTTCGCTCCTATCAAACCGGTGCTTGCATCCAAAACTTGCGCGCGTGATTGTGCCAGTGCGACCGACAACAATATTCCTTCAGGAGAATCATTATGAATAGTCTCGACCTCATGTTGAAACGAAACAAAGAGCTCGCTGCCCCTGTGCCATCCCTTCCAGAGTCTTTGCACACTTTGAAGGCGGTAATCATCGGTTGCGCCGACATGCGCGTGGATCCTGTGCATGTGCTTGGAATCGAACCAGGTGAGGCCGTCGTCACGAGAAACATCGGCGGTCGAGTTGCGCCTGGGCTGTTGGAGGAGTTTGATCTGCTCGGACGAATCGGAGCGGTTGCCAAAACGATTCCGGGAGGCGGCGGGGAGTTTCACCTGATCGTACTCCACCACACGGATTGCGGCAGTACCCGCCTCGTGGTAGACCCAGCCATGCTGGCGCACTATTTTCAGATACCGGAAAGGGACGTTGCGGCCAAGTCAGTCCCCGATCCACGCAAGTCGGTCGCTGTCGACGTTGCTGCACTCAGGGCGATTCCGGCATTGTCGGATGAGTGGCTCATCTCAGGGATTGTTTATGATATAGCCACCAGCCTCGTCGAGGTTGTCGTACCTGCGGCGCCGATTCGTACGGCCGATTGACTCCGACGAGAGACAAGTCACAATGAGCGTTTCTTTATTTGTCAGTGAGAGATCGAAGCCAGAGCTGTCTACGAAACCGCTTTCCGTTGGCTGCCTCATCTTTGAGCAGATGGATCAGATCGACTTCACGGGACCGTTTGAAGTTCTTTCACGCATGTCGAATACAACCATCCAGATCATCGGAAAAAAAGTCGAGCCGGTTCGCGATGTGCAGGGGCTTCGGCTTTCGCCGGACGTGAGCATCGCTGAAACCGGAATATTCGATGTGCTGCTCGTTCCGGGTGGTTATGGGCAGCAGCGGCTGATGCACGACGAGGAAGTGCTAGGCCTCATCCGCAAGCACGTACAGAGGGAAAAGCTCCTGTTTTCGGTCTGCACCGGAGCCCTCCTCTGTGGCGCGGCGGGTGTGCTGATGGGAAGACAGGTAACCACTCATTGGAGTACCCGGCATCTGATGCGGTACTACGGAGCGGTTCTTGTGGATGCAAGGGTCGCGGTTGATGGCAACAATATCAGCGCCGCCGGCGTAACCGCTGGGCTGGATGCGGCGCTTGTGCTGGTATCTCTTCTGAGAGGAGACGCAGCTGCTCAAGAGATTCAACTCGCCATTGAGTATGCACCAAACCCTGTTTTCGATAGCGGAACTCCCGAGAGCGCGCCGGCCGGCGTGCTTGAGAGCTTTCAAAAGAAGTACTCGCCGATCGGAACTGCAAGGGAGGCGGAGGCAATTCGCTATGCGGCGGCCCAACAGGCAGCTCAGTAAAAGCCGAAGCGGCTACGCCCAGCCTAGTAACCCAGATGGCGAAGTGCGATCTGAGCGGTCCCCTTGAGTTCTGCTTTCGTTGAACCATTTGCTGCCTGAATAGAAAGACCGGCGAGGATCGATGAGAGATATCTCGTGTAGTCGTTCACATTGATATCTTTCGAGAGCTCTCCGCTCCTCTGCGCTTTGAGGAGACGTTTCCGCATGGCGGCTTCGTTTTGCTTTCGTATCTCCTTCATGAGATCTCTTGCGGGTTTCGCATCCACACTGCAGCCCACCGCGCCCGCCAGTGTCATACAAGTAGGCGGATGTCCGGGCGTAGTAAGAAATGCAATCGTGTTGTCGAAGAGCGCGCGAACAACCTTTTCGAGAGTCGGTTCCTCAAGAGCCTTGACTGCATATTGCGCTCGGATTTCCATATAGCGTCTTACCGCTAGATGAAACAACTCATTTTTGTCACCAAAAGCCGCATAAATGCTTGAGGGGTTCAGGCCCATCGCCTGAGTGAGATCGGCCATTGAAGTGCCTTCAAAACCTCGTTCCCAAAAAAGCAGCATCGCCGCCTCCAGGGCTGCGTCCTTATCGAAACCGATCGGTCGTCCCGTCTTTCCGTTCCCTTTCATACGTTTGCTCGCCACATTTAATTAGATCGCGGAATCGTGAATCCGACTCGTCGTTCAATACATCTGTAATAACTGTTCCGGAACAGCCGGACGGACCAAAGCACGGTTAAATCCGGCGCAATGGCAATTTTAAGTCACGAAGGGAGCAATTATGGCCGGATGGAGTTCTATGAGTTTCCCAATACTGTTCACTCCGATGCAAATCGGCAACTTGAAATTAGCGAACCGGATCGTGATTGCCCCGATGGCACAGTACTCGGCCGAAGACGGGCAGATGAACGATTGGCACCTGATGCACCTCGGCCAACTGGCAATCTCGGGTGCAGCGGCGTTAACAGTTGAGGGGGCGGCGGTCAGCCCGGAAGGGCGCACCTCCTATGCTGACGTCGGGCTCTATTCGGATGACAGCGAGGCCTCTATGGCTCGAGTGCTGCATGGCGTTCGGCGGTGGTCGGACATCCCCATCGGAATCCAGATCAACCATGCCGGCCGGAAAGCGTCTCGACAAAAAATGTGGGACGGCGGTGCGCAGATTCTCCCTGGCCAGCCAAATGGTTGGAAGACTTATGCCCCCTCGCCGATCGCTTTCGCTGCTACGGATACACCACCCGTCGCCTTAGACCGCGATGGTCTGGCGGCAGTGCGCGATGCCTTCGCGGCCGCGGCGCGGCGGGCCTCCCGGCTTGGGCTGGATTTCATTCAGATCCTTGGCGCGCACGGCTATCTGCTCCATGAGTTCCTATCGCCTCTCTCGAACCGCAGAGATGACGAGTACGGCGGCTCATTGGAAAACCGTATGCGCTTTCCGCTCGAGGTTTTCGATGCGGTGCGAGCCGCTTTTGCGCATGATCGTCCCGTCTCGATGCGGGTGTCCGGGACAGACTGGGTGGAAGGGGGTTGGTCCATCGAAGAAACAATCGCCTTTGTCGAAGCGCTTCAGGCCAGAGGCTGCGCTGCGATCAATGTTTCAAGCGGCGGTTCGAGTCCATCTGCGCAGATTCCGGTCGGACCCGGCTATCAGCTTCCCCTGGCGCGAGCAGTCAAGCAGTCGACGACGCTGCCGGTCATCGCCGTCGGTTTGATCACCGATTTCGAGCAAGCCGAATCGATCCTCAGGGCGGGAGATGCCGATCTTATCGCACTCGCAAGGGGCATTCTGTACGACCCTCGCTGGCCCTGGCACGCCGCCGCTCACTTTGGGACTCAAATCAGAGCGCCAAAACAGTACCTTCGCTCCCAACCCAGTGGCCTGTGGAATTTGTTCCTTTGAGTTCTGTCCTGCCGCTCAGATGAAGTCTCGAGATGAATCGGGGGCGAGTCCTATGTTCGCGGGCGGTTCCGACGGGCCACTACTGTTTCTGGTTGTCGAACTTTCCTGCGCCTCTCAGGGTATTTATGACAGCGGGGTGATTTCGACAAACTGGAGAAACTCGGCCGATTGCATCAGCCACTTGAAGAACATGCACTTTTCAGAGCGCACGCTTATCGCAGGTCCAACCGCGAAAGTAGAACATGCCGACCCGAAGGGCGTATACAGAGGAGAAATCTGATGTCGACATCTCTTGACCAGCGCTTCGCACAACAGAGCACAACCGTGTTCCATCCGATTAACACGGCCGACAAGATCGCGATGACTAGGCTGCGTGCCATCGTCGAACCCAACAAAGGACGCTTGCGGGGAATTGCAGCCCGCGTGCCTTTCGATGCCATCATGGAGCACGTCGTTGTTCCCGAAGGCGTGACTTTTGAAGCTGGCACCGTGGGCGGAGTTCCGGGGTGGTGGTGCAAACCGAAGGACGCTCGGCCTGACACCGTGATCCTCCACATTCACGGCGGGTGGTTCAACTGGGGCTCGGCGAAGGCTTTTCGCAACCTGGTCGGACACCTCGCGATGCATACAGGCACCTTTGCGTTTTCACCGGATTATCGTCTCGCCCCCGAACATCCCTTTCCGGCAGCTCCTGAGGACGTGCGGACCTGCTATGTCGGCCTGATCGAGCTTGGCTACAAGAAGGTTGCTGTCACCGGCGACTCTGCAGGCGGGACCTTGGCTCTTGGGCTCCTTCTCTCGCTGAAGGCGTCTCAGTTGAACAATCAGGTAGTCCCCGTCGCCGGAGTTGCCCTTTCTCCAGTGACGGACCTTTCACTCTCTGGAGTAAGCTGGACGACGCGCGCGGCGGCCGATCCTTATTTCATCCGACCCCAGGCGGCCGAGCTGGTGCAGTCCTATCTGAATGGAGCCGATCCCAGCGATCCCGCCGCCTCGCCGTTTCGCGCGGACCTGGCTGGCCTCCCGCCGATTCGTGTCCATGTCGGTGACGACGAAGTGCTGCTCGATGACTCGGTCCGTTTTATCGACCGGGCTCTGGCGGCCGGAGTAGATGCGCAGCTGGATGTTTGGGAAGGCATGGTGCAGGGCTTCTTCGGCTCCGTGGGGCGGTTGAGTGCCTCGACACAGGCACTCCAGCAGATCGGCTCGTTCCTCTCTGAACGCTTCACCAAAGCCACAGCGGAGCGGCAGCCCGGGTCGTCGGTCGATTTCCCCAACGCGATCTCGACTCCGCCAGCGATTGAGATTCGCTCGCTTGCCCCCGGCGATGATGCCAGCGCGTTCCGGACGCTGAATGAGGAGTGGATTACGCGGCATTTCACCCTTGAAGCCAAAGACAGGGAGACTCTGAACGACCCGGTCCACTCAATTCTTCTGAAGGGCGGCCATATCTTCATGGCCTACGCCGCCGCTGAAGCCGTAGGATGCGTCGCGCTGATCCCCATGCGAAATGGGATCTACGAGCTTTCCAAGATGGCGGTCTCTCCGCATCTGCGGGGCAGAGGCATCGGCCGCCGTTTGCTTCAGCACGCCATTGCGGAGGCCAGAGGCCTCGACGCCAAGTCTCTGTTTCTCGGCAGCAATTCGCGCCTTAAGGATGCTATTCACCTATACGAATCGGTCGGCTTTCGCCACGTGAAACCTGAAAGCCTTCCGCCAATGCCCTATAGCCGTGCGGATGTCTTCATGGAGATGCCGCTGGGGTGAGATGCGCAATGACAGCCATTGCCGCCTAGAATCTGTCTCTGCACTTGAGCCTGCGACAACGCCTGTTGTGCACTACGCAGAGGTGGACGAGCAATAACATACGGCGCTCAAGCGGATTCCCAGCCACTCAAAAAGTGGACACCGGAAACTTTACATCCGCTCAGTCGCCCAGCGTAGAGCAATCCCAAATTGCAGCACACAATCTCGAATCCGAGGCGCTCCGCTCTACATCTGTAACGCATGCTCCACAATAGTGGAGGAAATGGATAGTCAAAGGAGAAATCGATGGGTGCACTTGAAGGAAAAATAGCTGTAATCACTGGAGGTAATAGCGGGATTGGACTAGCTACAGCCAAGCGGTTTGTGAAGGAAGGAGCCTACGTTTTTATTACCGGGCGCCGGCAAGCGGAGTTGGACAAGGCGGTCTCGCTCATCGGGACGAATGTAACGGCCGTTCAGGGAGATGTCTCTAAGCTGGATGATCTGGATCATCTTTATGAAATGGTGCGAAAGGTGAAGGGACATGTAGATATCGTCTTCGCAAACGCCGGTGTCGTAGAACCTATTTCCTTGGCGGAATCGACGCCGGAGAAGTTTGAAAGGGATTTCAACCTGAACACACGCGGGGCGTACTTCACGGTACAGAAAGCACTCCCACTGCTGGCCGACAAAGCATCAATCATCCTTTCTGGTTCGGCCGCATGGCAAATGGGCATACCGGGCTTCGGCACGTATTCGGCGACGAAGGCCGCTTTGGTTTCTTTTGTCCGGACCTGGACCGCAGAGTTGTCCGGTCGTGGCATTCGAGCGAACGTAATCAGCCCTGGTCCCACGGAAACCCCTATGATCCATGTCGGCGCTAAAGCATCTGACGAGGGTACGAGCGACTACTTCAAAAAGATGATCCCGATGGGACGACTTGGAACGGTGGATGAACTTGCATCGGCGGCCGTATTCCTCGCCTCCGACGAGAGCAGCTTCATCACTGGCATCGACCTGCCGGTTGATGGGGGCACAGTTTCCAGATAACTTGCGCGTGGCTTTGCACGTAACAATATGGAGGTCGCAATTGCAAACTCCCGTGGGCCCGCGAGACGTGGGATCCAAACCTCAGTCTCCAACCGAACTTCTTGATTCGATGGGAGCCGCAGCTCCCGCGCGATGGCGCATCCGCGGAAAGGCCGAACGGAATTCGACGGATACCCATCCGATAGCGACACACATACCATCTCCTGTGTTAATCCGCTACGCAACGAAGGAGATAATTCCAAAGGAGGTAAGGATAGAAGTGAAGCACCGTAAACTCCTGCTTTTCGCGATGGCAGTCTCGGGCGCAGTCCTTACTGCCCAAGCTCAAACAGACCAAGCCTGCGGGAATCTTAAAGGCCTCAAAATAGCCGGTGTCGAGATCACGAACGCTATCAGCGTTCCAGCCGGTGCTCGGGTTCCGCCGTCGTATCCGAGCTATTCGGGCCACCTGCCAGCGCACTGCCGTGTGGAAGGCGTGATTCATCCTCGCAAGGGAGTTGGAGGTGAGGAGTTCGGAATCGGGTTCGCGCTGGCTTTGCCTCCGCCGGCAAACTGGAACGGCGACTTCATGATGCAGGGTGGAGGCGGCGGGGACGGCATCCTCAACTATTCAGTGGGGGCTTCCTATGCCGGCGACAAGCCTGCGCTCGACCGCGGATTCGCTGTAGCCAGCACGGATTCGGGGCATAAATCAAAGAGCGGTCCGTTTGATTTCTCCTTCGTGCGCGACCAGCAGGCGTATCTCGATTTCGCCTACCTTGCCAACGCCGAGGTGGCAGGCGTAGCGAAGCGGATTATTCACGCATACTACACGAAAGCCGAGGCATATTCCTACTTCGTCGGTTGTTCGACGGGCGGACGCGAAGGCATGATCCTATCGCAGCGCTATCCGGGTGTATTCAACGGCATTGTGGTTGGCGATCCGGCGATGCGCACGGGATTCTCCAACCTGGCCATCTCACAATGGATTCCGATCGCATACAACGCGGCCGCGCCTAAGGATGCTTCGGGTAAGCCGGAGATCGGAAAATTGGTGACACCTGACCAGCACAAGCTCTTTGTGGACTCGCTTATGAAAACGTGTGACGGATCGGATGGCGTCGTGGACGGCATGATTTTCAATCCTCTCGGATGCCATTTCGATCCCGATGTGCTTTCCTGCAAGCAGGACCAGACCAAAGGATGCATCTCGCCGAAGGCAATTGCGGCCATTAAGAAAGCGTTTGGCGGGCCCAAGCTTCCCGACGGCACGCCGGTATACCCCGGTTTTCTGTATGATTCAGGCATCACGGAGACGACCGGGATTCCGGGCCTGCTGGCCTTGGGTCCCCACGGCCTCTTCGGTCCGTATCCGACCGCGACGACGATTGACGTGGCCAAGCTGGCACTGCGCGCTTCCCAACCGCTAGTCGACTCGACCGCGACAAATCTTTCCACGTTTTCCGCGGATGGCGGCAAACTTATCTTCTTTCATGGCGACAGCGACCCCTGGTTTTCGCCACTCGATACCGTTGATTACTACAAATCCCTGGCGGCGGCCAATGGCGGCCTGGCGCAAGTGGAAACATGGAGCCGGTTGTTTCTGGTGCCCGGAATGAGCCACTGCGCCGGCGGACCATCGCTGGACCATTTCGACATGCTCACTGCAGTCGTGAATTGGGTCGAGAAGGGGAATGCTCCGAATTCGGTGGTCGCCACCGGCCGAGCATTTCCAGGACGAAGCCGTCCGCTCTGCGCCTATCCCAAACATGCTCAATACAAGGGCAGCGGGAATTCTGAAAATGCCGGCAACTTCATCTGCGAAACCGGAGACTCGAACTGATTGGGCTTAAACGCAACACGGTTCACATTCGTGGTTGACCGAGCGCTCTTACGCGCGTAGGGCCTCTCCCGCATCGCCGTCGCTTGTATGTTTGTTCAGCGTCTGTGAGCGGTGACGATCGCGTTCCGAGAGAATCGTGGGTAACCGATATTACGGACCTTGGCACGACGCGCCTGCGAGCTGGGCCGACCAGGAGTGGGAAGATCATGTCGCTGCTCGACTGAAGCTCGGCGGCTGTCGGCGTCCCGAGCCGATTGAGCTGGGCCTTTGCTACGCCTAGCGTTTCACGGTCGAACGAAGCCAGACGCCGGACGAGAGTATCGACGAAGGAGTCCAAGATCGCCATCGTCCAGCGTGCGGTTCACCCAGCCATAGCGCTCGGCGATATCAGCATCGAAATCATCGCCGCTGAGGACGATCTCAAGTGCACGCGAGCGGCCGACCAAGCGCGGGAGCCATTCCAGAGCTCCGCCGCCCGGGACCAATCCGACGCCCGATTTCAGGTTGGCGGCGGGTTGCTGAAGGTGATCGTCCGCCGGCCTGGGTAGGTGCGGTTGATGTTGAACTGTGAATGGTCAGGAGCATGGCGCATCTCTCCTCTCTTGTGAAGAACCCTACCGTAGCGATCTGAAGCCCACCGAATCTCTTCTGAAAGAAGTTGGGGCTGTTCAAACGCCGCGAAGTGACCGCCTTTGTCGAGCTTGTTGTAACGGATCAGTTTGGGATACGCTCGCTCCGCCCACTGCGCGGGCACACAGATCGATCTCGTCCGGAAAGCTGCTTACGGCAACCGGGACGGAGACGCCTTTAACGCTGAAATACCCGAACTTGTTTTCCCAGTAGAGGCGGGCTCCGGAAATCGCCGTGTTCGTCAACCAGGCGATTATGACGTTGTCGAGGACATCGTCCCGGGTGAGACCGGCAGCCTCTCCGGCAAAGACGCGCGCGATCAGGGCATAGCTCCACTCATCGTGATCCGGAAAATAGGCGGCCATGCCGACGGGGGAATCCGCAATTCCGTACAAGGTCAGCGGCCGCAACCCCATTTGGTAGCCATAGGCGACGCCTTTGCTGTAGACAAATTGCAGCCGCTCGAAAGCGAGTTTCTCTTCGGGTGAGAGACGGTCCGGCATTGGCGCACCTGGCCTTGTCGATTCGGCCGGAACCGCGCCAGGCATGTTGATGTGAATGCCCAGCAATTCCGGAGGCGCCTGGACGCCCATTAGTTCGGTGATCACCGCGCCGCAATTCGCCGCCTTGCGCCACGAATTTCGTGTACCCGAGGCGCTTCATCAGCACGATCCAGGCACGCGCAATGTGGGCGGGATCCCAGCCCAAAGCTGCGTTTTCGGCGAGCCTAGCGCGATAGACTTCATCCAAGGCTAAGGCATTGTTTTACGGGCAGGACCTCGCTTATATCCAATCGGCTGCGTTCGGAGGACTTGCACGAACGGCTGCACCTGAAATTGTGCGGTTGCTGAAGACCGCGACAATTCCGATTCATCGCATCGTCGATGTCGGGTGTGGCGCGGGAGTATTGACGTCCGCCTTGGTCGAGGCTGGATTCGAGGTGACCGGCGTCGACTGCTCCGCCGACCTGTTGGCCATCGCTGCCGCAGTCGTTTCCGGTGCTCGCTTTGTGAACTCATCCATTTATGACTGTGCGATCCCGGAGTGCGAGGCAATCATCGCGATTGGCGAGTCATTGACCTACCACGACGAGAGCGCAGACGCAGATCGCCGAGTCCAACAGTTCGTGCAACAATCAGCGGCGATTCTGCCGC